>CBFHSE010000031.1:0-18092 GCA_965658435.1 Rickettsiales bacterium
GACCTGGTCTTTCTTCTTTATTTCCAGAAATTTTATCATGATAGATATTTTTTTCTAAAACACCTGCATCTATTAATGCATCTGTTTGAAGATCTAATAATTGAGATCCATCTGATTGTTGATAAATATAAAAACTAAGCTGCTTGATCTGTGTTTTTTTTAGGTGAATTATTTTTAATTAATTCTTCGATTAATTCTTTATTTATTTCTTGTCTATTCTCAGGATTTGCTGCTTTAATTGTTAGGGTTTTTATACTCTTTTTGTGCATGCTCTGCTTTATTTTTAAGCCAGTTATATTTTGCAAATACTTTATCACTGTTTGTCTTTTTTGCCTGTGTAATATTCTGCTCAATATCTCTAAGAAGCTCAGAGAAATATACTTCTCTTTTTTTGCCCATTATTATACTATCTACGAATGTGGTAACAGCTTTAAAAGGGTTAACAAACCATAATCCATCAGTATCTTCTGATAAGAGAGATTTAGTTTTTTCGTCAAGGGTATTTACCAAACTTGAATCAATTAATATTCGTGGATAAATAGCGCATGCACTCTCTAAATCAATTGACTTTAAAAGACCTTTACCATACATAATGTTATCTTTGTGAACCATTAAACCAGATGATATTCCACCTCTTGTTAATATTCCGAATTGGAAAAGTTGAGCTTGTATCCAACCACAATAAAAAATGGTTAACCAAGCATTGTTAGTGACATTGGATATTACAATTGAGTCAGAAAAAGTAGTAAACTCAAAGTTTCTAAATTCTGCTTCTTTAGATTTTAAAAATAGAAAAAGTTCGTCAGAATCTTGAAATTTTTTAATATCTTCTAAATAAGAAAAGGCCTTGTGTATATTCTTGAGTAGCTCTGAATCTTTTTTTAAAGAATATATTTTCTCTTTAAAGCCAAGCATATCTATAAAAGCGACAATTCTAGAGGTATATTGAGGTATATCTGTCATAAAATTAAAATATTTATATTATTAAATACTTAAATAAATAGCCATTTCTTTTTACGTTCAATATTGCCCTATATTTTCTGTCCTTGCAGAATATCTGATATCTCAAGAGCAACTAACTTATCCAGAGCTTAAATATTTTGTGACATTTTATTAATAAATGATTTAGAAAAATTAGGGGCAATTATTATAAGTGATGAAAATCAAACATTAGGAGTTGATTTTTTTTGCCGTTAATTTGAGCATTTAGACATAGTCTATATCTAATTTAATGAGATAGATAGGAGTTTCTTAGTTGTTTTTAAATTTAAGATTTTGAGATATATCTATAATATGGTTTTATTTTTATGTTTAATTTTGCTTTAGATAATAAAATACTCCGCTCTCTTTGTTATAATCAAGTGACAAAATACCTTTTACTGTTACTGGGTCATAGGAAAAATTTATGTGTTTTTTTAATTTAACTTCAATTATTTTAGATGGTCCTGCATGATAATGAAAAGGGCATGATGTAGGATATGGTCCTATTAGAAAATTTTGTTGTTTTTCTGACGGATCTAAGGGAAACATATAACCTGTAATTATTATATTTTTATTATTTAAATTTTTAATCTCTTCTGAATATATTGGCTCTATATAACATTCATCAAAGCCTTCAGAATCCTCTGTGCATTTTTCTATTTCCTCTGTTTTGGCAAAAACTTGCCATTTAACCGCTTCGCCTGTTACTTCTAACATTTCATAGTTTTGACTTATTTCTTCATCGCTTGAAAAACTAAATGAATCAGTTGCAAATGATAATATTATACTGCAAAGAAAAACTAAGTATAATTTTTTATTGCACATGGGTTAGCATTTCTTTTATATCTGTTTTATATGCTTTGATAGCAGGAATTAGACATATAGCAAAGCATAAAATTAGATTTGCAAACCATAATATTAATATTTGGGGAATAAATATAAAACCTGTTATGCCTAAATTTCTATTGTTGGAGCTATATGTTGCAATTATTTCAATTAATAAATGACCAAAAATTATGCCTAGTAAGCTTCCAATAATTGTAATGATCATTCCTTCCGTAATTACAATTAAGAAAATTTTTTTTCTTGATGCCCCTAAGGTTCTAAATATTGCTAAATCGTAACGTCTTTGGTGAACAGAGTTAAGCATGCTAATTAAAATTGAACATAAGGATATGATAATTAGGAAGCTTGCAAATAAAATTATGCTATCTTTACCAATGCCAATTATTTTAATTAATCTTGATATTTCAAATGCAGGGCTTGCTGCTAATAAATTACTGTTTTTGTTTATGTAATTAGGAAAACTCATCATAGCCATTTTATTTTTAAAATTAATTAAAATAGCAGTAATTTCTTTGTTTTCTTCTTGTGGTTTATTATGATGATGCTCATGTTCATCATGTTTACTCTGATGGTTATGAATATTCCAGATGCTTGCAGTGGATGTTATAATTAATTTATCTAAAATATTATTGTTTTTTTCCAACACACCAACAATTAAATATTCTTTATTATCATGAATTTCTCCACCTTCAATAAGCCCGTGATTGCCAAAAAACTTATCTCCTAATCTTAGTTTCGTGCTCTTAGCTACTTCATATCCTAATATTACTTCCATATTATTTTGCCATATTTTACCATTTTTTAGTGAAGCTCTAAAATGTTTTAGATATGAATGTTCTGTGCCAATGATTCTAAAGTTTTGATAATTATCTCCTAAAGAAATAGGAATAGCAGTTTTAACTAAAGGGTGTTTAGATATGTTATGATAATCTTTTTCATTTATATTACCTGTTGGTATATCTATATGATAAATTGAAGATAAAACTAATTGTAGAGGGCTACCTTTTGCGCCAATTACAGTGTCAATTCCTTTAGCATCATTTGTTAGTTTTTCTTGGATTTGATAACCTCCTAATAATAATATAGTTATTAACATTATACCAGAAGCCATAGTAATAATGTTTAAAATACTGCTTTGTAAGCGAGAAATTAAATAGCTGATAGATATTATTAAGATATTCATAATTCTAATATTTTATCATTTTTAAAATAGGATTTTACTCGCTTATCGTGGGTAATAATGATTAAAGAAGATTGATTCTTTTTTGATTCTGTTTTTAGTAATTCAAGTAATTTGTTGGTGTTAGCATCATCTAATGCTGAACTTGGTTCATCGCATAATATCCATTTGGGTTTATTTATAAAGCTTCTAATTATTGCTAATCTTTGAGATTGGCCAATACTAAGTGTGGATATTTTTTCTTCTGCTTTATCTTCCAATCCTAATAATCTTAGATATCCCATAATTTGATTATGATCGGTTTTTGTGCCCGCAATATAATTTGATAAGGCTATATTTTGATATAAATTTAGTGATTTTATTAAATGGAAATTTTGAAAGATAATTCCTAAATTTTTACCACGAAATTTGTCTCTTTCGCTTTTTTTTAATTTGTGAATATCAATTTTATTATATAAGACGCTACCAGAATTAGGCATAGCAAGTCCTGCTAATAAACATAGTAATGAAGTTTTACCTGATCCAGATGGGCCTATTATTAAAAGATTTTCTTTAGGTTTTAAGCTAAAATTTATGTTCTTTAATATGGTTTTATTATTGATTTTATATGATAAATTAGTGCAGGAAATCATTTTTAAACTTAAAAATTATAAATTTTTTACTTTGATTATTGTTATAATATAACAAAATAATTTAATTTCAAAAATTATTTGCAAAGTTCTGTTCATAATATAAGTAATTTTACTTACCTATTTTACAGGCTTTGATATAATTTTTATATTGCCATTTTGGATACTGTTATAAAAGCAATTTGGTCTATTAGTGTGGCAAGCAGGGCCTGTTTGGTCGACTAATAATAAAATAGTATCTTGGTCACAATCAAAACGAAACTCAATTAATTTTTGAATATGTCCGGAGCTTTCTCCTTTTTTCCATAATTTTTGACGTGATCTTGACCAGTAATTTACCTGGTTTGTTTTTAAAGTTTCATTAATAGAGCTTTCATTCATCCAGGCCATCATAAGAACTTCTCCTGTATCAAATTGTTGAGCAATTGCTGGGATTAGGCCATCTTTATTAAATTTGAATGTTTTTTTTATATCAATAGTCATGATTTAATCTATGTTTATATATTTTAATAAATAAACAAAAATAAGTTAAAAACATCAATTTTATCATGTTTACGATGTTTTTAGATAAAAAAAGCTATTTTATAGCTAAGGAAATAAACTGGGGTGTGCAAAGTACAGTTTACGAACCATTTCCAAATTTAGCGATTCAGAGAATAAAAGGGCTAAATAAGGTTTTGGCTTATCCTAAAAATTTTGCATTTTTATTTTTGTTCAGAGTGAGTGAATCAAATTGTAAACTAAATTTGTTAAGCTAGTTTTCAAGTTCTAATAGCTGGTCAGTTAAAGATAAGAATTCTATTATTTTAGTATTTATATTTAACAAGTCAGATTGATGGTCAAATCTGTATGATATAAAGCTATTTTTAGAATCAATTAATTGATCTAAATTAATTTTTCCATATTGATATTTATTTTCTTCATCTTTTAAAATTCTTGCCATAATTTTAACCTTATTTTTACTAACTATTTCTTTTTTTCTTAATTCCTTCAATTGAGATTGTAGGTCTGATAGATTCCTGCTGAGCTCACTAACTAATGATTTTTTGCTTATCCTTATGGTATCAAGATTGAAAGCAGCAGATTTATTATTTGCTTTGCCAACTAAATTACCTAAGGGCATTTGAAATTTTATTCCAGCCAATAATTCATTACTATCTATAGAGGTAGAGTATCTTTTTGATTCGTCCATTCTATACCCAGCTACTAATTTTAAGGAAGGTCTGTTATCATAGTCTGATAATTTGAGCTCTTTTTTAGCTATATCTTCTTGTAAATCTACAATTTTATAAACTCGTAGCTTCTCAATTGATGATTCAGAAAAAACCTTATCCAGTAATTTATTCATATTAATCTCTGGAATAATTATTTCATCTTGCCCTGTGATTTTTTTAATTATCGTCCATTTAGACATAAAATTTTTTCTTTTGTTTATCATATCTTCTTCTCTCAATAAAACTTGTAAATTTGCACGATCAAGATCTATCGAAGTTGCAATATTTTTTTGTTTTTTACGCAAAATATTTTTTTGAAGCTTTAAAGCTTCTTGATGAATTTTTTCAGATAATATTTTATCCAAATATAATTTTTGAAAATCTAAATATTGAGTTATGATATAACCAATATAATCTTCATAAGATTCCAAGAGTTGTAAAGTTATTACCTGTTCTTCTGATTTGATAGCGGATTTTCTTAACCTGCTAGTTTTACCAAAAAGATTTTTATATAATGATTGTTCAATATTAAATTCAGTGACTTCTTCTTCTCTATCAGATCTATCACTACCAGAATATCCCAAAGATAATTTAGTTCCTGTATCTACAAATTCTTTTGATATAGAAGTTGAAAAATTTGAAGTTTCTAAATTATTTTTAGAATCAACACCATATTCATGCTCATGGGTAAAAATTGTTGGTTGATATGGAGAGTTTTGATCCATAAAAAACTCAAGTTGTTTCTTGTCATGAGATATTTTTTGAAAGTCAGGGTCATTTTGTTTGGCTAGATCAATAAATTCTCTAATGTTTAATTTTCTGCTAATATTTTGTGCAAATGAACTTGAAGAATAAATTATTAATAAAAGAGCTAAGATTATTTTTTTCATGATATTTTTTTTATAAAAATTATCTTAACCCTTATATAAAACTCAAAAAGACAGGGAACTAATATTAGAGTTATAAACATTCCAAATAAAAGTCCCCATCCCATTGCAAGCATCATTTCTGCTAGCATGGAATCATAACCCATTAAGCCATATGCAGTTGGAAATAATCCAGCTAGAGTAGTTATTGTTGTCGCTACTACTGCTTTTAATCTACTAGATGTAATGCTAGCAATTTTTCTAGATAAATGTGACGAATTATTCTTTGTAACATTAATATTTAACTTTAACTTATTAACCAAAACTATGGAGTCATTAATTACAACGCCAATCATTCCCAAAGTACCAATCATCGCAAAAAAACCATATTGAGTCATGCCATGTGACCAAAAGGCAAATATTACTCCAACAGCACCAAAGGGAATTATAGCTCCAATTAAGAGTGGTGTAAAAAATGAGTTAAACAGAAATACTAATAAAATATAAATAACTATTAGTATCATCATAATTGAAAAAAGGAAATTTGATCCTGATTCTCTGGATTCTTCTATTTCCCCTCTAAATTGTAACATTGCTGATGGAAATTTAGAGGTGATTTCTGGAAATATTTTTTCTTCCAGTAAGGTTGCTATTTCTAATGGAGTTAAATTGCTATTAGGGCTTATATCTGCATAAATAGAGGTTGTTCTTTTATAATTAATACGTCCTATATTTGCTGGTTTTTTACCCTTGTGAACTTCAATTAAACCCTTTACAGGAACTAAATAATTATCTTTATTTGCAACTGTAAGATTTAATAAGTCTACAAGACTATCTTTGTTATCGTCATGACTAGTAAATCTAATATCCAATTCCTCGTCTCCAGAATTTAGAGTGTAAAGAATATCTCCTTCCACATAGCTTCTTAGAACGCTAGCTAACATATCATAGCTAATGCCTAAATTGCTAACTTCCTCCTCTTTTATTTTTAGCAAATATTCTTGTTTAGAAAGTGGGCGCTCAATCTCAATATTGGTTAAATCAGTTAAGCTATTCATCTGCTGTTTTAAGCTTTCAACAATTTCTTTGCGAAATTTATCGTTATTTTCTTGGATTTCAATTACAATAGGGCTGCCGCTATCAGATCCAAACCAGCCTTTCTGAAATTTAATTTCAGTAAAATCGTTAAATTGATCTAATTCTTTTTTCCAGACCTTCATTAATTTATTTAGGGAAATGTCACGCTCAGAGGGAGGTGTAATTTCTACTCTAGTTGAGGCTTCGTTCTCTTTTACTTCTCCGCCTCTTCGGCTTTGCCCTATTGATGACCTAACTGATTTAACTATATTTCGCTGATCATTTATAAATACATCTTCAATAACCCTAATTTTTTGTGCCATTTCATATCTATTAATCCCTTCTGGTGCTATAGCCTTTATTCTAAAATCTCTGGATTCTTCTCTAGGAAACATTACATATTTAAAATTTGTATGAAACAAATATCCAGAAGATAATAATAGAAGTATAAACCCAGATAATATTAATAATTTGTAAGGAAGAATTTTTTGCAAAAATTTACTATATGATATCTCGGATAATAAAGTGATTTTTCTTCTTTTATATTGAAATTTAGTAATTTTTTTGCTGGATGATTTTTTGATATGAGTTGGAAGTATAAGAAAAGATTCTATAAGGCTAGCAATTAGCATTAAAAATATAATTGTAGGAATATATTTTATTAATAATCCAAACCTGCCATCAAAAAAATATAAAGGAACAAAAGCGGCACAAGTTGTCAATATACTAGCAAATATAGGGCTAGATACTTCTATAACTGAATTAGTAACATTGACCCCTTTTAATCTATTGTTTCTGGATATATTTTCAGCAATAATGATTCCATCATCAACTACAATACCAAGGACTATTATTACTGCAGCTAATGTTATATTGTTAATGCTATAACCCATCAGAAGACATATGATAAGGGTAAATGCCAATGAAAATGGAATTCCCATAGCAACCCAAATTCCAGATCTAAAATCCATAAATAAAAATAATACCAGTACTATTAACGCAAAACCAATAATACCATTTATACTTATTAGCTCCAGACGGTTTTTTACATCATAAGATTCATCATCAATTAATATTAATTTAATTCCAGATTTAGCATTATTTTTTTCAAAAGTTTCAACAAATTTTGCAATTGCATCTCTGGCTGATATAATGTCAATGTTAGAGCTTTTCTGAATATTTAATAAAATAGCTTCATTACCTTGAATTTTAGTAATTGTATTATTCTTCTCAAAACCATTTTCAACCAGTGCCAATTCAGATAATCTAATTTTTTTTGTTCCAAATCCGCTTGATATTATGGTATTATTTAGTGATTCAATATTATCTAGCTCAGATATTATAGTTACTTCAGATTCAGCTTCATCTTTTATGCTGCCTACGGATCTTCTAATATTTTGCTGCAAGATTTGTTCTTTCACTTGATTCATTGAAATCTCAAACTTTTTAAGCATCTCGGGAATAACTTTTATTTGCAATTCAGGTCGCAAATATCCTGTCGATTCCACTCCGCTGACAGCAGGAAGGGATAATATTTTATTTTGAAAAGCTAAAACATATTTTTGCAATTTAGTACGAGATTTTACATCTAAAATCTCTGTATTATCTAAATATATACCAATATCAATAATGGCCTTTTGAGAGCTTCTAAATTGCCTATAAATTGGCTCTTCTGCTTCTCGTGGCAAACTAACCGACGATATAGCGTCTTTTACTTCTTGAATTTGCTCTTGAAGGGACCTTCCTTTTGTTTCAAATGTTATCTGAAATGAACTATTTCCATAAGAAGAGGTACTTCTTACCTCATCTAGCCCGGTAATAGATTTTAATTTTTCTTCTATTGGTTTAGTAATAAAAAATTCAACATTTTCGGCAGATGTTCCTGGATATGGAATTGACACCCTAATCCACTGCATAGCAAATTCTGGCATTTCTTCTTTTCCAATTTTATTCCAAGCAAAAAATGCTATAATTAAAACACCAAACATAATTACATTTGATACAGCTAATCGGCTATGAAAGTAATTAATTATGCTTTTCATTTTATTATATTGTGATTTTTTTCTAGGAAAATTCTATTCCTCTTACTCGCAAATCTAATGCCATTTTCTTCAAAAACTCTTACTAGTTTTTGCATGGTTTTAATCCTTAAATTTCTAGCACTTCTTTCAAAATCACCGATGGTTGATTTAGCAATGCCTACCTTCTTGCATAATATATACTGATTCCAGTATAGAAGCCCTCTGGCAGCTTGATATTGTTTGTAATTAATTATGATATTCATGCTTAATTAACTTGATAAGTCAGTATTTTAACAGTGTTGTAGACTTTAATAGTAGCGTTTATATCTTCTCTAAAGTGGTTTAACTATTATAAATATGGTAATTATTTTAACAACCTTAAATTTTCTAATTATATTTGAAAAAATAAAAAAAGTGACGTTTTAGTAATGCTAAAATTGAGCAGGTGAAAAATGAATGATAAACCCACTCTTCAAAACTAACTTAAATCATTTGAATCTTAAGAGTAGAAGTCAGGGAATTTCTCTATAAATTTGAATCTGAATTTGAAAAAGAAATTTTCTAGCGAGACAGCTTCCTCGATGCTAGCATTATTATTTTATTTTATTAAGTTTTATTCTAAAATTATCTTTCTTTTGCCTTGTTTTCAATTATTTTCATTTATACAATAAAGGCAATAGTTTCCACTAAAAATTTGTTAATTTTTTTCAAAATACAAAAATATGACAAGCGAAAGTGACATAATGACAGTTAAAGATTTAGCCGCATATCAAAAGATAGCAGAAAAAACCGCTTATCGTTTTGCATTAGAGGGTAAAATACCTGGTTTTAAGGTGGGAAGTGCTTGGAGATTTAGAAAAAGCGAGATTGATGCCTGGATAGAAAAAGAAAGAAAAGATAAAAACAAATAATATGGCAAAAAAAGAAAACAATAAATCTGCTTCAATAGAAAAACAATTATGGCTAGCGGCTGATAAGCTTCGTAAAAATATTGATGCTGCCGAATATAAGCACATTGTTCTTGGCTTAATATTTCTAAAATATATTTCTGATTCTTTTGAAGAGTTGTATAAAAAATTAGAAGCAGGAGTCGGTGATTATGCTGGCGCTGATAAGGAAGATAAAGATGAATATAAAGCCGAAAATGTTTTCTTTGTTCCGCAAAATTCAAGATGGTCTTTTTTAGTATCAAAAGCAACTAATCCTGAAATTGGCAAGGATATTGATAATGCTATGGAGCAAATCGAAAAAGAAAATCCGTCATTAAAGGGAGTATTACCAAAAGTTTATGCTAGGGGAAATCTAGATCCAACCTCACTAGGTGAGCTAATAAATTTAATTAACAACGTTATAATTGCTGACACAAAGGCAAGAAGTGCTGATATTTTGGGGCATGTGTTTGAATATTTTTTAGGTGAATTTGCTTTGGCTGAAGGAAAAAAAGGTGGTCAATTCTATACTCCAAGATCAGTCGTACAGCTTCTTGTTGAAATGTTAGAACCATATAAAGGAAGAGTTTTTGACCCATGTTGTGGAAGTGGTGGCATGTTTGTACAATCAGAAAAATTTGTTGAAGAACATCAAGGAAAAATAAATGATATTTCAATTTATGGCCAAGAAAGTAATCAAACAACTTGGCGCTTGGCCAAAATGAATTTGGCAATTCGCGGTATAGATTCAAGCCAAGTAAAATGGAATAATGAAGGCTCTTTTTTAAATGACGCTCACAAAGATCTAAAAGCAGATTACATAATTGCTAACCCACCTTTTAATGTTTCTGACTGGAGCGGTGAACTTCTTAGAAATGACGGTAGATGGCAATTTGGTACACCGCCAGCAGGAAATGCCAATTATGGCTGGATTCAACATTTTCTCTATCATTTAAAGCCAGATGGCGGCTTAGCTGGTTTTGTTTTAGCCAAAGGCTCTCTTACTTCTAAATCATCAAATGAAGGTGAAATTAGAAAAAACCTAATTGAGGCCGACTTGATGGAATGCGTGGTTAATTTACCAGCAAAGCTATTTTTAAATACGCAAATACCAGCTTGTCTTTGGTTTATGAGACGAGGCAAAAAAAGAAGAAATAATGAAATATTGTTTATTGATGCCAGAAATCTAGGCCATTTGATAAATAGACGCACTAAGGAACTTAATAACGATGATATCAAAAAAATCACCGACATTTACCATAATTGGCAAAATAAAAAAGATGGTGAAGACGATTCTTACCAAGATATTGCAGGATTTTGTAAATCTGTTTCAAAAGATGAAGTGGCAAAGCTTGATTATGTTTTAACACCAGGAAGATATGTTGGCTTAGAAGAAATAGAAGATGATTTTGATTTTGCCGAGAAATTCACAAGTCTAAAACAAGAATTTTCCACTCAATTAGAAGAAGAAAAAATATTAAATGACAGGATTTTAGAAAATTTAGCCAAAATTAATTTTAATCAAAATTAAAGCCAATGAACAAAAAACAACAAATTCCAAGTGAACCTTTAATTTACCAAGGAAAAAATGGTGCAATTGAGCTCAAAAGTGATAGCAAAATTGAGACTATTTGGGCAAATAAGGCGCAAATAGCCCAAATCTTTGGCATTGACAGATCGGTTGTTTCAAGACATATTAAAAATATTTTTATTGATAAAGAACTTGATGAAAAAGTGGTATGTGCAAATTTTGCACAAACCACCTCGCACGGTGCTATTAAAGGCAAAACCCAAACTAGAAAGCTAGAGCATTATAATCTTGATATAATTTTAGCAGTTGGCTATCGAACCAAATCATCATTGGCAATTAATTTTAGAAAATGGGCAACTAAAATCTTAAAGCAACATATTGCAGAAGGTTTCACTATTAACAAAAAAACCCTCAAACAAAATCACCAAAAATTCTTAAAAGCTATTGAAGATATAAAAACTCTAAGCAAAGGAAGTAATCAATTAAAATCAGATGATATTTTAGAATTAATCAAATCATTTTCCTACACTTGGTTTTCACTAGATAATTTTGATAAAAGCAATTTTCCAACAAAAGGCACTAAAAAATCCATTAACATTAAAACTAAAGAGTTAGAACAAGATTTAGAAAAATTAAAAACACAATTAATCGCCAAAAAAGAGGCAACCGCAATTTTTGCCATGCCAAAAAATAAAGATGCTTTAGAAGGAATTTTAGGAAGCATTTTTCAAACCGCTTTTGGGCAAGATGTTTATCAAAGCATAGAAGAAAAAGCGGCAAATTTACTTTATTTTATCGTTAAAAACCATCCATTTAATGATGGCAATAAAAGAAGCGGCGCTTTTGCCTTTATTTGGTTTTTAAAAAAAGCCGGCTTTGATTTTGAAAGCATAATCAGCCCGCAAACTTTAGCCAGCCTAACAATTTTAATTGCCAATTCTAACCCGAAAGAAAAAGAAAAAATGATTGGTTTAGTTTTGATGATGTTGAAAAGTGGGGGTGGGGATGAGTAGAAAGGATTGGAAGGTTTGTAAGTTGGGGGATGTTGTAGAAATCGGATCTAGTAAGCGTATTTTTTATAATGAATATACTAAAAAAGGTATTCCATTTTATCGTTCAAAGGAAATTATTGAAAAAAATAAAGGAAATAAAATCTCGACAGAATTATTCATTTCTCATGAAAGATTTAGCGAAATAAAGCAAAAATATGGATATCCAATTAAAGGAGATATATTGCTTACATCTGTTGGAACTCTTGGTGTGCCTTATTTAGTGGAGGGTGAAGAATTTTATTTCAAAGATGGAAATCTAACTTGGTTTAAAAATTTTAAAGATTCATTAGTAAATAAATTTTTATATTACTGGATTGCATCTTCAGTAGGTTATGACAAACTAAGGAGCTCATCTATTGGATCAACTCAGTCAGCATTAACAATTCAGGGTTTAAAAATTTTAGAAATATCTCTCCCGCCCCTACCAGAGCAAAAAGCAATCGCTGAAATTTTATCTTCTCTTGATGATAAAATTGATCTTCTCCACCGCCAAAATAAAACATTAGAAACAATGGCCGAAAGCCTCTTCCGCCATTATTTTATTGATAATGCGGCTTCGACAAGCTCTCCTTCGGCAAGCTCAGGAAGCGCTGTCGATTCAGATTCAAGCTCCCTGAGCTTGTCGAAGGGAGCGGCTAAGGATGATTGGGAGGAAAGACCTCTTTCATTTTTTGGCGATATAGTTTGTGGAAAAACACCATCTAAGAAAAAAATGGAATATTTTAATGGCAATGTACCATTTATAAAGATTCCAGATATGCATGGAAAAATCTATATAATTAATACATCAGATACATTGACAAAAACAGGAAAAGAATCTCAAGAAAACAAGACTATACCACCTTTCTCTATATGCGTTAGTTGTATTGCAACAGTTGGGCTAGTTTCTATGAATACTGTTGAAAGCCAAACCAATCAACAAATAAATACAATAATTCCATACAAAGAAATATATAGATATTACTTATTACTTTATATGCAAAACTCTTTCGAAATACTTCAAGCAATGGGAAGTGGCGGAACTGCAACTTTAAACATCAACACAAGCAGTTTTTCTAAGATGTATATTGAAAAACCTGACGATATAATTTTAGAAAAATTTTTAAGTGAAGTAAAATCATTCTTTGAAAAAATACTTTCAAACACAAAACAAATCCAAACCTTAGAAAAGCTCCGAGATACGCTCTTGCCAAAGCTTATTTCTGGTGAAGTTAAAGTAAATTATAGTTAGTTATGAGTAATAAAGGATATATGTATATTTTAGAATGTAAGGACAGATCTTATTATACTGGAAGTACTCGCAATATTGAAAAAAGATTATTTGAACATCAGCAAGGGTTAGGAGCTAATTTCACTAAAAAAAGATTACCTGTAAAATTAGTTTATATGGAAGAATATGATCGAATTGATGAGGCTTTTGCTCGTGAAAAGCAAGTTCAGGGATGGAGAAGAGAGAAAAAAGAGGCTTTGATTAGACGGGATTATGGAAATTTGCCAATGCTGGCTTCGACAAGCTCTCCTTCGGCAAGCTCTCCTTCGGCAAGCTCAGGAAGCACCACCAATTCGACAAGCTCTCCTTCGGCAAGCTCTCCTTCGATAAACTCAGGAGGCGCCACCAATTCGACAAGCTCTCCTTCGGCCAGCTCTCCTTCGATAAACTCAGGAGGCGCCACCAATTCGACAAGCTCTCCTTCGGCCAGCTCTCCTTCGATAAACTCAGGAGGCGCCACCAATTCGACAAGCTCTCCTTCGGCAAGCTCAGGAAGCACCACCGATTCGACAAAGTTCCCTGAGCCTGCCGAAGGGAACTGGCACACGGTAAAAAATAATTAAAAAATCAACATGAACAAACTAACCGAAGAACAAATTGAAAATCTAGCAATAGAGCTTCTACAAAATCAAGGATTTGACTATTGTCACGGCAAAGATATTGCTCCTGATAGCGATAATCCACTTCGTGGTAATTTTGACGAGGTAATTCTAAAACCTATTTTACAAGATGCGATTAATCGACTTAATCCTAATATTCCAAATATGGCCAAAGATGATGCGCTAAATCAAGTTTTAAGGGTTTTTTCTCCTGATTTAATGGTGGCTAATAAAGAATTTCATAATCTCTTAAGTAACGGCGTTAATGTAATTTATCGAAAAGATGGTGATACCAGAGGCGATTATGTGCGTTTAATTGATTTTGATAATATCCAAAATAACGATTTTAAAGTTGTTAATCAATTTATTATCACTAACAACGGGCAAAATTTCGGCAAGCTCAATCATCATAAAAGGCCTGATGTTATTTTGTTTGTTAATGGCCTGCCTTTAGTGGTAATTGAGTTTAAAAATCCAGCAGATGAAAACGCCACTATTAATTCGGCTTTTAGGCAAATAGGAACTTATAAAGAAACCATACCCAATCTATTCTTTTATAATAGTTTTATTATTATTTCTGATGGGCTTGAGGCAAAGGCTGGCACAATTTCAAGTGGCTTTTCTCGTTTTATGTCTTGGAAAAGTGCTGATGGCAAAAATCTTGCAAGTGATCTTGACCCAAGATTAGAGACTATGGTTTTGGGAATGTTAAATAAAGAAACTTTGCTTGATTTAATTCGTCATTTTATAACTTTTGAAGAAAGCAGCTTTACCGACCCTAAGACAAATATTAAAACAATTACTACTGTAAAGAAGATGGCTAGTTATCATCAATATTATGCAGTTAATAAAGCAGTTTTGTCTGTTAGAGAAGCAACTAGCGAAAATGGCGACCAAAAAGGTGGGGTAATTTGGCATACTCAAGGTTCTGGCAAGTCATTATCAATGGTTTTTACAACTGCCAAATTGGTTTTATCGCTTAATAACCCAACAATTTTGGTAATAACTGATAGAAATGATTTGGATGATCAGCTTTTTGATTGCTTTGCAGCCAGCAAACAACTACTAAGGCAAACGCCAGTTCAGGCTGAAAATAGAGAGGATTTAAAAAAATTATTAAAAGTAGCAAGTGGTGGTATTGTCTTTACAACCATTCAAAAATTCAGGCCAGATGAAGGAAATATCTATGAAGAATTATCAAATCGTAAAAACATTGTAGTTATTGCTGATGAGGCACACCGCACCCAATATGGCTTTAAAGCTAAGATAATAGACGAAAAAGATGATAATGGTAACAAAATTGGTGAAAAAATCGTTTATGGCTTTGCTAAATATATGCGAGATGCATTGCCTAACGCAACTTATCTTGGTTTTACTGGAACACCAATTGAAAAAACTGATGCTAACACGCCAGCAGTTTTTGGCAATTATGTTGATATTTATGACATAGCAAGAGCGGTTGAAGATGGAGCTACTGTTAAAATATTTTATGAAAGCAGACTTGCTAAAATTAATCTAAGCGATGAGGGAAAAAAGTTAATAGCTGATTTAGATGAGAAAATAGAAAAACAAGATTTATCTGACGATCAAAAAGCAAAGGCAAAATGGACGCAGCTTGAGGCATTGGTAGGCAGCAAAGAAAGAATAAAGGCCATTGCTAAAGATATTGTTGATCATTTTGAAGAGAGGCAAAAAGCCTTTGATGGTAAAGCAATGATTGTTGCAATGTCTCGAAGAATTGCAGCTCTTTTATATCAAGAAATAATTAATTTAAAACCAAGCTGGCATAATGACGATTTAGATAAGGGGGCGATTAAAGTTGTAATGACAGCTAGTTCTAGTGATGGCCCAGAAATTGCCAAACATCACACAAGTAAATCGCAAAGAAGAACATTAGCTGATAGAATGAAAAATCCTGATGATGAATTAAAATTGGTTATTGTGCGCGATATGTGGCTTACTGGCTTTGATGCTCCTGTGATGAATGGAATTTATATTGATAAGCCAATGAAAGGACATAATTTGATGCAGGCCATTGCTAGGGTTAATCGTGTTTATAAAGATAAGGCTGGTGGCTTGGTAGTTGATTATTTAGGAATTGCTTCTGACTTAAAAAAGGCTCTTTCTTTTTATTCAGATAGCGGAGGAAAAGGTGACCCAGCAATTCAGCAGGAACAGGCTGTAAGTGTAATGTTAGAAAAGTTAGAAACTATTTCTCAGATGTTTTATGGATTTTCTTATGAAGAATATTTTGATGCACCCACAAGTAAAAAACTTTCTATAATTTTGGCTAGCGAAAATCATATTTTAGGAATAGAAAATGGCAAAAAGAGATTTATTGATGAGGTCTCAGCTCTTTCAAAGGCATTTTCAATTGCCATTCCTCACGAACAAGCAATGGATGCCAAAGAAGAAATAGCATTTTTCCAAGCAATAAAAGCAAGATTATGCAAATTTGAAACTAATTCTAGTTATAGCAATAATGAAGAAATGGAAACGGCAATTAGACAGATTGTCGATAAATCTATTGTTTCTGATAAAATAGTAGATGTATTTGATGCCGCAGGAATAAAGAAGCCAGATATATCAATTCTTTCTGAAGATTTCTTGTTAGAAATGAAAGATATGGAACATAAAAATTTAGCCATTGAGACCTTAAAAAAGATTTTAAATGATGAAATTAAGTCTCGCACTAAAACAAACCTTATTCAAAGCAAATCTTTTATGGAAATGCTGCAAAATTCTATTAATAGATATCATAATAAAATCTTAACTGCAGCCGAAGTTATTGATGAGTTAATTAAATTAGCAAAAGACATAAATTCAAAAGATAAGGAATCTCAAAAAATGGGGCTAACAGATTTTGAATATGCTTTTTATACTGCAGTAGCAGATAATGAAAGCGCTAAGGAACTTATGCAAAAAGATAAACTAAGAGAATTAGCGGTTATTTTAACAGAGAAAATTAAGCAAAATGCATCGATTGATTGGACTATTAAGGAAAGTGTTAAATCAAAATTAAAAGTTATTATCAAAAGAACTCTAAGGCAATATGGATATCCACCAGATATGCAAAAACTTGCCACGGACACTGTTTTAAAACAAGCCGAACTAATTGCTAATCAAATTAATAATTAATCATGCTAGAAAGACTTAAAAAAAATTGATTTAAGAAAAGCTTGGAAATCTGAAGACCAAGAATTTACTCCTTGGCTTGCCAATGAAGAAAATCTTGAATTGCTTGGAGATGCGATTGGAATTGAGCTGGAATTGGTTGCTCAAGAAAAAGATGTGGGGCCTTTTAGGGCTGATATTTTGTGTAAAAACACAGAAAATGAATTTTATGTTTTAATAGAAAATCAAATTGAAAAAACTGATCATAAGCATCTTGGTCAATTGCTTACTTATGCATCAGGATTGGAGGCGGCAACCATAATATGGATTGCATCAAAATTTACCGAAGAACATAGAAAATCTTTAGATTGGTTAAATGAAATACAAAAGATTTAAATTTTTTGGTCTTGAAATTGAATTGTAAAACTCGTAAACCCTTTGATTTACTGTGGTTGGAGCGTTGATGTTGACTAAGAGGAGCTAGAGCGGAGACGAGGTTAGAACCAGTTAAACTGGAGGAGGGGATGGGATTGACTCTAATTTTATATAAATTTTAACAGTTTCGTCGTTCCTGCGCGAGCTTTGCTCGCTTGTTATCAAACCCACGAGTATCGTGGCTTCTCTCCCTCTCTTTTGCTTATTTTATCAATTTATAAATAAAGAGACACTCCGTTTTTACTCTTGATTTATAAATTAATAAACTGGAGGAGGGGATGGGATTCGAACCCACGATACGGGGAATACCCGTATAACGATTTAGCAAACCGTCGCCTTAAGCCTCTC
>CBFHSE010000032.1:0-17834 GCA_965658435.1 Rickettsiales bacterium
AACGTAATAATTTATCTGATACTAAAGATCCTTTTTGTGAAATATGACTACCTAAAATTTCTTGTAATGCTTTATGTAATAAATGCGTTGCTGAATGATTAGCCTTTATTTTATTTCTTCTTAAATGATCAATTTCTAGTGTTATTTTGTCATTTATTTTAAAATTTCCTTTTTTAACTTTTGCAAAGTGAATTATTAAATTATTAGCGAATTTTTGCGTATCAGTTATTTCAGCTAAGGAGTTTGATGTTTTAATAATTCCTTGATCACCTATCTGACCACCAGATTCAGGATAAAAAGGAGTATTTTTAGCAATTAAATAAAATTCACCTGAATTTACCTCCACTACCTCCTCTTCTTTTTGTATTAAAGCGACTACCTCTGAATTATCAGATATTTTGCCATAGCCTGTAAAGTTAATATTTACTAATTTTTGTTCTAATTCAAACCAAAAATCTGAATTTCTTAATGCACCGCTACCCTGCCAATTTTCTTTCCCTCTATTTTTTTGCTCCTGCATTAATTTTTCAAATTCAGGAATATTAACAGAGATATTCTGCCCTCTTAAAATATCTTGAGTTAAATCAAGTGGAAATCCATAAGTATCATATAGTTTAAAGGCTATTTCGCCTGAGAATTTTGTCTTATTTTGACTATTATTTAAAGCATCACTTAATATTTTTAAGCCTTTTTCAAGGGTTTTATTGAATTGCTCCTCTTCATTGGCAACTATATTTGTAATTAATTTTTGAGCTTCTTTTAACTCACTATAATGATCTCCCATTCTTTCTACCAAATTTGGCACTAATTTACTCAAAAATAAATCTTTAGCACCAACTTGATTAGCATGTCTTATTGCTCTTCGCATTATCCTTCTTAAAACATAGCCCCTCCCTTCATTAGATGGCATTACACCATCTGCAATTAAAAAACTAATTGATCTCAAATGATCTGCAATTACTCTATGTGAAGTGATATTATTTTTATCACTTGCTAAATCCATTGATTTAGAAATTAAATATTTAAATAAATCTGTGTCATAATTATTGTGTTTTCCTTGCATTATAGAAGCAACTCTTTCCAGACCCATTCCAGTATCAATGGCTGGATTAGGTAGTTTTTTTAGGGTACCATCTTTTTGTTTTTCATATTGCATAAAAACCAAATTCCATATCTCAACATAACGTTCTCCTTCATCACCTTCCCCAGGAGGCATGCCTTTATATTTATCACCATGATCATAAAAAATTTCTGAACAAGGTCCACATGGTCCTACATCACCCATAGACCAAAAATTATCATTTGTGCTAATTTTTTTTATTTGGCTATCTGTAAAACCTGCTATTTTTTTCCATAAATTATAGGCTTCTTCGTCATCATGATAAATTGTGGCAATTAATTTACTTTTTGGCAGCTCTAAGAATTTTGTAACATATTCATAGCCATAAAAAATAGCTTCTTCTTTAAAATAATCTCCAAAGGAAAAATTTCCTAACATTTCAAAAAATGTATGATGTCTTGCTGTATATCCTACATTTTCTAAATCATTATGCTTGCCTCCTGCTCTAACACATTTTTGTGCAGAGACAATTTTTTTACTTTCAGGTTTTTCAAGGGCAGTAAAATAATTTTTAAATGGCACCATTCCTGCATTTACAAACATTAAGCTTGGATCATTATGAGGAATTAAAGGAGCGGATTTTACAAATTTATGCCCTCTTTTACTAAAATAATCTATAAATGACTCTCTTATTTCACTTAATTTTTTGACCATGGATATTTAAAATTCTTTAAGTTTTTTTATTAATAATTTATTTTGTTTTTTTGTACCAATCGTAATTCTTATTTTACTTGGCAGCGCATAAGAATCTAACTTTCTCACAATAATTCCCGCATCTTTTAAATATAAAAACAACTTATTTGCAGCTTCTTTATTTTTTAGGTCAATCAAGATGAAATTTGCAAATGTTTTGTGATATTTTATTTTTAATTTCTCTAATTCTGTTTCAAGATAATTTTGCTCTATAAGATTTTTTTTCTGGGAATTTTCAATAAATTTTTGATCTTTAAGCGCAATAATTGCAGCTTCTTGAGCTATTTTACTAACATTAAAAGGACCTCTTACTCTATCAATAACCTCAATTAATTCAGGCTGCATTATGCCGTAGCCAATTCTTAGAGCTGCCAAACCATAAATTTTTGAAAATGTTCTAGTCGCAATAATATTTTTATATTTTTTAACTAATTCAACACCTGAAATATAATCTTTTTCTTTTACATATTCTGCATATGCCCCATCAATAACTATTAGGATATTATCTGGTATATTTTTACATAATCTTTCAATTTCTTTTCTAGTAATGTAACTTCCAGTAGGATTATTTGGGTTGGCAATAAAAATTATTCTAGTTTTTTTAGTTACAGAATTAATGATTTCAGTAACATTAGTTTTTAGATTTTTTTCTTTAGCAGCAATAGTATTAACTCCATGCGATGCTGCATAAATTTTATACATTAGAAATCCATATTGAGAATATATTATCTCATCACCTGGTTTGGTAAAAGCTGTAATTAATAAGTTAAAAACTTCATCTGAGCCAGCTCCGCAGATTATATTTTCTAATTTGATATTTTTATGTAATTTTGCAATTTCTTCTTTTAATAAATAAGATGAACCATCAGGATAAATATTAAAATCTTGTAATAATTTTTTATTTTTAACTATTTTTTTTGAGCAACCTTCAGGATTCTCATTAGCTGATAATTTTATTAAATTCTTGCCTGACTCTCCTGGCTTATATGGAGAAATTGTGAATATCTTTTTTTCAATATTTAGATTTTTGACATTCATTTTTTATTTCTTTTTTCTAATTCAGTTAAGATATCTGCAAAAGATAGATTCTTAAATTTCAATAAAACCATTAAGTGAAATATTAAATCAGCAGACTCACTGATAAATCTTTCATCTGACTCTTTTAAAGCAGCTATAATTGTTTCCACTGCCTCCTCTCCCGTTTTTTGGCTAATTTTTTCAATACCCTTATCATATAATTCAGCAATATATGAATCTGCAGGATCATGAGATTTTCTTTCATCTATTATTTGTTCAATTTTATCTAAAAACTCGCTATTTTTCATAATTAATCATTTTTTAATAATCTAACTGGTATCGAATTTTTTTGCAAAAATTCTTTTGTTTCTTTTATTGTGAATTTATTAAAATGAAATACGGAAGCAGCAAGCATAGCATTAATATTAGCCTTTTCTTTTACTTCCAGAAAATCCTCAATCTTACCAACTCCACCCGAGGCAATTATTGGGATAGAAACTTCTTCATTCAATATCTTATATAAATCACAATTAAAACCTTCTTCGGTTCCATCATGATCCATAGAGGTTACTAATAACTCACCAGCTCCTAAAGCCTCGGCTTTTTTGGCAAATTCAATTGCTTCAATTCCTGTTTCCTTAGACCCTCCATGCGTAAATAATTCATAACGTTTATTTTCTTGCTGCCATTTAACATCTAGAGCTACCACAATTGATTGTGAGCCAATTTTCTTTGCAGCAGTAGAGACAAGCTCTGGATTATAAATCGCAGCGGAATTGATAGCTACCTTATCCGCACCTGATAATAGTAAATTTCTAATATCCTCAATTTTTTTAACCCCTCCACCAACTGTTAAAGGTATGAAACATTCAGCCGCAACTTTTGAGACAATGTTATATAATGTATCTCTTTGCTCTTTTGTAGCAGTTATATCAAGAAAGCATAATTCGTCAGCTCCAGAATCATTATAAAATTTTGCAAGTTCAACAGGGTCACCTGCATCTTTTAAATTAATAAAATTTGTACCTTTTACAACTCTTCCTCTATCTACATCAAGACAAGGTATGATTCTTATTTTTAACATTTTTTTATGTTTTAGTAACTAAAGAATAAATATAAATAATTAGTTTCTTTTTAAAAGAAAAATAGTTGAAAAGACTAGATATAATTGCTATAAAACAACGAAATTAAAATATATATTAAATGAGACCAAGCAAAGAAGAAGCAATGAATGCTGTTAAAACTCTTATAAAATGGGCTGGAGACAACCCTGAAAGAGAGGGTTTAATTGACACACCAAGAAGGGTTGTTGAAGCATATAGCGAGTATTTTAATGGTTACAATCATGACCCTAAAGGCGTTCTTGCAAAATTATTTGAAGAAGTTGAGGGCTATGATGACATCGTATTGCTTAAAAATATGCGCTTTGAATCTCATTGTGAACATCATATTGCTCCAATTTTAGGATCAGCTCACATAGCATATATACCAAATAAAAAAGTAGTAGGTATTAGTAAATTAGCAAGATTGTTAGATATATTTGCAAAAAGACTACAAACGCAAGAAACAATGACCTCGCAAATTGCTCTTACTATTCAAGAATCACTTGATACAAAAGGTGTTGCTGTTCTTATTGATGCTGATCACCAATGTATGACTAGCCGAGGTGTCTACAAACCTGGAACCTCAACTGTTACTACAAAATTTTTAGGAGTTTTTGCTGAAGATAAATCTTTTGAAGATAAATTTTATAATCTTATAAAACTCTAAGATTTTTCCTAGATAAAATCATAAAGATCATAAATTTCTTTCAAATCATTAATTATATGATCTGCACCAGATTCTATTAACTTTGATTTTCTTCTTTCTTTTATAAAGGCAGTCCCTATATAACCAACTATATTCATTCCGGCTTTTTTGGCAGCAATTACACCCATTTCGCTATCTTCAATTACCAAGCATTCTTGAGGATTTACTTTAAAATAATCAGCTGCATGCAAAAATATATCTGGTGCTGGCTTCGGATTTGCAACTTGATCTTGGGTGAATATTTTTTCCTCTCCAAAAAATTCAAAAAGATTGTTATTTTTTAAATATTTTATAACACATTCTCTATCACCATTTGAGGCAACAGCTTTATTAATCTTTAATTTCTCTAGGACAAAATGAGCATTATCTACAGATTTTACATCATCTGATAATGATAATGACATTATCTTAATGGCCTGTAGAAAGCTATTTTCATCAACAAAAATCCCTGTTTCTGAAATAATTTTTTTTACAATCATCTCTAGATTACATCCTCTGAATTTTTGAATACAATCTTCAGTTTCATAACCCTCAATCCCAAGCTTTTTAGCAGCCCTAGCAATTGCTCTATTATTGCTATATTCACTAGAAACTAATGTTCCGTCGCAATCAAAAATAACTAATTTCATAATTTTTTATCAATTATTTCTATTGCTTGATCAAGCGTTATTGCATCCGCATTAAAATTTTTAGGTATAGCAATATTTTTTTTGCCTAGTTTGATATACGGCCCATATCTTCCCTTCATTAATTTAATATCATCTTTGGTTTTAGGATATTTACCTATGATATTTCCTGAAGTTGCTTTTTTTGAATTTTTCAATAAATCAAGAGCCTTATTTAAATCAATGTTAAATAAATCATTATTATCTATCGATAAAAAAGCACCATCATGCATTAAATAAGGACCATATTTACCATTATTAACCTTAATTTCTTTATTTGTTTCTGGATTTATCCCCAAGCTTCTTGGCAGAGCAACTAATTTTTTAGCAATATCATCATTTAACTCATCTATATTAATAAATTTAGGAATTGTTATTCTTTTAGCCTTTTCATTTTCTAATATCTCTAAATAAAAACCATAAGGCCCTTTTTTTAGCTTAATTTCATTACCAGAATCATCTTTAGCAATAATTTGCTCCTTATTCTCTACAATTTCATTTTCACTATTATCACCTATTTGCCTAGTATATTTACATTCAGGATAATTTGAACAAGCAATAAAAGCTCCAAATTTTCCCATCCTAAGTGATAATATACCATTAGAACAACTAGTGCATTTCCTACTATCTTCTTCTGAACCAAAAAAATGATGCGCAAGTGAATCCGTTATTTTTTTGGTGATTTCTTCTGCTTCTTTTGAGCCTATTTCTTCTGAAATTTTAGAAAAACCTTGCCAAAAATCAGCTAAAAATTCTTTCCATTGAATTTTTCCATTAGATATATCATCCAACCCTTCTTCTAGATTTGCAGTAAAATCATACTCAAAATATTTTTCAAAAAAACCAACCAAAAAGCTATTTACTAACAAGCCTCTATTTTCAGGAATAAATCTTTTCTTATCTAAGTAAGCATAATTTCTATCAATCAAAATTGAAATTATAGAAGCGTAAGTTGAGGGTCTACCAATCCCTAATTCTTCTAATGTTTTTACCAAACTTGCCTCATTAAATCTAGGTGGTGGCTCTGTAAAATGTTGATTAGCAATTATTTCTTTAATGTTTAATTTACTGCCTTCATTTAATTCTGGTAAAAGATTATCATCTGAATCTTTGAAATTTCCATAAACCTCACTAAAACCTTTAAATAATATTACAGTACCTGATGCTCTAAAATTATATGATTTATCATTTGCTAAAATATCTAATGATGTTTGCAGTGATTCTTGCTCTGTCATTTGTGATGCAAGAGTTCTGCGCCAAATTAAATTATATAATTTATATTGTTCATCATTTAGGAATTTTTTGGCTTCCTCTGGGTTAATATTAATATCAGTTGGTCTTATTGCTTCATGCGCTTCTTGGGCATTTTTAATTTTTGATTTATATATTACTTCTTTCTCAGGCAGATATTTTTCTCCATATTTGCTTTTTATAAGGCTTCTTATTGATTTAACGGCCTCCTTGGAAATAGAAATCCCGTCAGTTCTCATATATGTTATTAAACCTTTTGTTTCACCTTTGATACTAACACCCTCATATAGCTTTTGGGCTGTCATCATAGTTGATTTTGCCGTAAAACCTAATTTATTTGAAGCTTCCTGTTGCAATGTTGAGGTTGTAAAGGGGGCATACGGTCTCCTTTTTATTTTCTTGGATTTTATTGCTGCAACATTATAGCTTTTTTCTTTGGCATCATGCTCTATTTTTTTTGCTTCTTCTTGATTTTTGAGATGAAATTTATCGATTTTTTCTCCATTAATCTCTGTTAATTTTGCTTTTAGAGATTCTTGTTTTTCTGATAAAAA
This sequence comes from Rickettsiales bacterium, assembly GCA_965658435.1. GTDB lineage: Bacteria > Pseudomonadota > Alphaproteobacteria > Rickettsiales > JABIRX01 > JADHLN01. The sequence goes on from CBFHSE010000032.1 coordinate 7,110, forward strand.
CAATCCATCTACCGACCAATATTCAACCGCATTAAATTTTTCAATTTCTAGCTCTCTTTCACAAATTAATCTTAAAGCAACTGATTGCACTCTTCCAGCAGATTTACTTCCTGGTAATTTACGCCACAAAATTGGAGATAAAGTAAAACCAACCAAATAATCTAGAACACGTCTTGCTTGCTGAGCATTAACAAGATTCATATCTAATTCTCTAGGATTTTCTATTGCTTTTACTATTGCAGGTTTTGTTATTTCATTAAAAACAACCCTTTCAATTTTAACATTATTTTTTAATTTTTTTCTTTCCTTTAAGGCTTCTATTATATGCCATGAAATTGACTCCCCTTCTCTATCCGGGTCCGTTGCTAATATTAATTTATCTATGCTTTTAACAGAATCAGCTATTGCTTTAAGATGCTTTTGCGATTTGCTATCAACATCATAAATTAAAGAAAAATCCTTATCCGGGTCTACTGAGCCTTTTTTTGATGGCAAATCTCTAATGTGTCCGTATGAAGCAAGAACTTTGTAGTTATTGCCTAAATATTTGTTAATTGTTCCTGCTTTAGCAGGTGATTCTACAATTAGTAAATTCATAAATTCTTATTTTGGAGTATTGGTTTAGTAATTATTTATTAGTAAAATGTCTACTGATTTTTCCATATCTATCCATAAATATAAAATCATTTAACTCTAAATTTGCCAATATTTGCTTCAAATCACTAGGGTTAATATTTATTTTTCTAAGTAGCTCTTCATCAGTTATGGGCTGCTCTGATAATAATGATAATATTTTATTTTCTATTTCTGACATTTTAAAATCTTCATTTTTTGTAGATTCCTCCTTATCTTTTTTTATTTTAATAAAGCTTTGAGGATTAGCCTTGTTATATATCTCAATCACTTCTCTAAAATCATCTAATAGATAAGCACCTTCTTTAATTAATTTATTACAGCCTGCTACCTTATAATCTAGTGGATGACCAGGTACAGCAAGAATCTCTTTATTATATGATAAAGCATATTTAGCCGTTATCATTGATCCAGAATTTATTTTTGCTTCAATAATAATTACTATATCAGCTAAGGCAGCAATAATGCGATTACGCATTGGAAAATTTTTTTTAAGCGGCTTTGTGCCAAATGGATATTCTGAAATTAACACTCCCTTATTACATATTTCATGTGCTAATAATTTATTTTCGCTAGGATATATATTGTCAATCGACGCGCCTAAAACAGCGATTGTCTCCTTAGCATATTCATGAGCAATACTATCTATACCTCTAGCTAAACCAGAAACTATAACAAAATCATAATTATTTAAAAATTCTGTTAATTTTTTTGTAAGGCTAATATTAGCTAGAGACGGAGCTCTAGATCCAACTATGCCGATTTTTGGCTTTCTCAAGATAGATAAATCTAAATTTGTTTTATAATAAAAACATAGAGGAAAATTCTCTATTATTTTTAAATTTGAGGGATAATTTTCTGCAAAAATATCTATTAAATTAATGTTATTATTCATTAATAACTCATGATAATTTTCATCCAACTTAACCTTGTTAATAAGTTTGCTAATATTATCATTTGCAAAAAACTCTTGTGAGCTTTTATTTTTATTATATGACTCCCTTAATATTTTAAGGGATTTATCGTTTAAAAATGATGTTTTATAAAAAAAATTGCTACCAACCATAAACGTAATAAATAATGACAAAAAATATAAAAAACAAGATAAATTCTTTAGATAATGAAATAAATAAACTCAAAAAAAACAATAAAGAGAAAAATAAAGAAGAAAAACCAGATAATAACTCTAAATATGTAATGCAAATTACAATAGATCTTTTATCAGGAACATTTGTTGGAGCTTTTATTGGTTATGAATTAGACAAATTTTTTGCAACAAAGCCATTGTGTTTTATTGTTTTTATGATATTAGGTATTGCCGGCGGATTTTGGAATATGCTTAAACGTTTAAAATAATTTATATGGCAGGAACAGGACACTCTCCTTTAGAACAATTTAGAATTAACAAAATAATAGATATATCTGTTTTTGGTATTGATATTTCATTTACTAATTCAGCATTATTTATGCTTCTTGCTGCTATTTTAACAGTAGGATTTTTTACATATTCAATCAGAAAATCTGCAGTTATACCAAGCAAATCTCAGCTAAGCGCAGAAATGATATATAATTTTTTAAAAGATATGCTAATTGAAAATGCTGGTAAAGATGCAATGAAGTTTTTTCCTTTAGCCTTTACTCTATTTATGTTTACATTAAGCATGAATTTACTAGGAATGGTTCCATATAGCTTTACCGCAACCAGCCATATAATAATTACTTTTTTACTTGCATCAATATTATTTATAACAGTTGTTATTGCAGCTTTTATGAAGCATGGACTTAAATTTTTATCAATTTTTATGCCTAGCGGATCACCATTATGGTTAGCCCCACTATTGATCATAATTGAATTTTTTGCTTATTTAATGCGACCTGTTAGTCTATCAATCAGATTAGCAGCGAACATGACTGCAGGGCATACAATGCTAAAAGTTATTGCAGGATTCATATTGCCACTTGGTTTCATTGGAGGCTGGTTACCATTATTATTTTTGGTAATTTTGACTGGATTTGAAATTTTTGTTGCAATTTTGCAAGCTTATATTTTTACTATGCTTGCTTGTGTATATCTTAGTGATGCAGTTGAGCTTCATCATTAGATATAAGCTTTATGGCTTAATTTATTATTATTAATAATTCTTAAATAGAGGTTTAAATGGAATTAGAAGGTTTGAAATATATAGGTATCGGATTAACAGCTCTTGGATTTTTAGGAGCAGCACTGGGAATTGGTAATATTTTCTCAACTGCAATAAGCAGTATAGCAAGAAATCCTTCAACAGAATCAAAAATATCTAAATATGTATTTATTGGAGCTGGTTTTGCTGAGTCAATGGGATTATTTGCTCTAGTTATTGCATTAATTCTTTTATTTGTAGCTTAAGGCAATGCCTCAATTAGATTTTGCAAATTATCCATTTTTGTCGCAAATTTTTTGGTTAGCGCTTAGCTTTGTGCTATTATATTATTTTGCAGCAAAATATATATTGCCACGCATCTCAAAAATAATAGAGGTGCGTGAATCTAAAATTAACCAAGCAATTAATGATGCTGAACAAATTAAAAGTGACGCGGAAAATTATCTAAACAAAAACAAATCAACTCTTAGCGAGGCAAAAGAAAAATCATTTAACATGATTGCTGACACACAAGCTAAGATTGACAAAAAAATAAAATCGGAAACAACAAAATTAGATAAAAAACTATCTGATAAAATAGCTAAAACAAATGACGAAATAGCTGAAATGAAAAAAAACAGCAAAAAAGAAGTTAACAAAGCTATTTCATTGATAAGCGATCGACTAGTTAAAAATTACTTATAAAATGATACAATTTGACGAAAAATTCTGGATAGCCTTTAGCTTTGTAGCTTTTATAGCTCTTTTATATAAAAAGCTAAGCAATATAATAGTTAGATCACTTGACGAAAAAACAAAAGCTATAAGTGACCAACTAAACCAAGCAAAAAAAATTAAAGAAGAAGCTAAAAAACTAGAAACTGAATATAAAGCACAAGAAAAAGAAATTAATAAAGAAGCAGCAAGAATAATTGAAAATGCAAAAAAAACTGCAGATGAAATGCTTAAAAAAGCGGAAAAAGATATCAAGAATATGATCGCCCAAAAAACAAAACAATCTGAGGAACTTATCAAATCTTTAGAAAAACAAACTATAAATGAGATAAAATCTGAAATATTAGAATCATCACTTAGGGATTTTGCAAAAAAAGCAAAAGATAAAAACGATAAAACAAAATTATTAGCCTCATCTATAAAAAAACTTAAAGACGCAATCTAGTCATATTTTATTTGACAGTTCGTCTTAATATGTTATTTTTTCTCCTTCTTAAAATTAAAAGATAATGTTTGCAATAATAGAAAATAAAGGAAAACAATTTAAAGTTAGTAAAGATTTACAAATCAAAATTGATAAAATCGAAGCTAAGGAAGGTGATAAAATTACGTTTGACAAAGTATTACTAGTATCAGATGGTAAATCACCTAAAATTGGAGCGCCAGTTGTTGAAGGAGCTTCAGTTACTGGAAAAATTGTTAAACATGCTAGAGATAAAAAAATCATAGTTTTCAAAAAAATTCGTAGACATAATTACCGTAGAAAAATTGGTCACAGACAGGATTTTACTTTGGTAAAAATTGAAGATATAAAATCATAAGGTAGAAAATGGCTCATAAGAAATCAGGTGGTAGCTCAAGAAACGGTAGAGATTCAGCAGGTAGAAGACTTGGCGTAAAAATATTTGGAGGCCAAACTATTAAAGCTGGTCAAATAATTATTCGTCAAAGAGGAACAAAATATTATCCAGGCGATAATGTAGGAATTGGCAAAGATCATACTTTATACGCGTTATCAGACGGAAAAGTTCTTTTTAGAAAAACAAGATCAAAAGTTTTTGCTGCTGTTGATATTGCTTAATTACTTTAAAATTAGTTTTGCAATTTTACTACTTCTCTAATAATCTTTATTTATAATTTAAGTTAGGTCTTATGAAAATAGGTATAGTTGGTGCTACCGGAAGAATGGGATTTGCAATTGCAAATGAAATATTAAAAGATGATAATCTCCATTTAGTAAGTGGTTTTGGCAGAGTATTAAATAAAGATAAAACTATTGATTTAGGAGAGTTAATTTTTGGCAAAAAAAATAATGTTATTATTTCAGATAATCTGGAAAAAGTTGTAGAACCTGCTGATGTTATAATTGATTTTTCTGCTGCTACTCTTTCACTGGAAACAGCGAGAATAGCTAAAAAATATAAAAAAATATATATCTGTGGAACAACTGGATTTACAGATGATGAATTACAAGAATTAAAATCGCTTGCTGTTAATAGCCCATTTTTATGGGCTTCTAATATGAGTATTGGTGTAAACTTAATCACTAAATTAGTTAAAATTGCTGCAGCTAATTTAGCTGATTCATATGATACTGAAATAAGCGAAACTCATCATCGTTATAAAAAAGATGCACCATCAGGCACAGCATTATCAATTGGTAAAGCCATTGCTGAAGCGAAAAACTTAAATTTTGATGAGGTAGCTAATATATCAAGAAGCGGCAATAATTTAGATCGCAAAAAAAATGAAATAGGTTTTGCAGCCATAAGAGGAGGCTCAGTTATTGGCGACCATAAGGTAGCATTTATTTCTGATAATGAAAAAATTGAAATATCCCATAATGCTCTTGATAGAAGTATCTTTGCTAGCGGAGCAATTTATGCAGCTAAATTATTGCAAGGTAAAAAAGCGGGCTTTTATACAATACAGGATTTACTAACTTAAAATTAATTACAAATACAAGATTTATTCTTTTTTAAAGTTGAAGTTCTGTGATTATTATTTTTAAAATCAAATATAAATATCTTACCGACGCTAGAAAGCTCATCTGATATTATTTCTTTCAAAGCTTCTGCAGCCATTAATGTACCAACGACCCCTACCCCTGCTGAAAATACCCCTTGATTATAACAGGCTTTATCTTTGGATTGATTGATATTTTCATTATGAAAACATCTAAAACATGGATAATCTTTATTTAACCAAGCTTTATAAACAGCTACATAGCCTGTAAAACCAACAAATGACCCAGAAATTAATATTTTTTTTAATTGGTAACATAAATCAGAAATTTCAAACTTACTTTTAAAACTATCAGTTGCGTCAATTATAATATTATGATTATTAATTATTTCAGCTAAATTTTCTTTGTTAGCTCTCATATAATGGCTTATAATATTAGCTTTATAATTTAATTTTTTTATTATTTTTGCACTAACATCTATTTTGGCTTTATCAATATCATTTAAATCATAATTATTTTGCCTTGGTAAATTATCTAATTCGATAATATCATCATCAATCAGAGTAAAATTATTTACACCTGAGGATGCTAAATATCTAATTGCAGGAGAAGCTAAACCTCCAAGACCTATAATTAAAACCTTACTATTATGAATTTTTTCTTGCCCTTTACCCCCTATTTCATTTAATAATATATGTTTTTTATGTAAATCTTTATCAATAACCATAATGCTTACATTATTATCACCTGCAAAAAAACTAGAAACTAGCAAGTTAAATTTAAGTTTAGAACTTACTTTACCTGAATTTAATATTGATACAAAGAAAATTTTAGCAGTTTTAAAAAATAAATCAGTTGATGATCTGCAAAAACTTTATTCAGTTAGTAAAGAGATTGCAGAATTAAATTTTCAGCGTTTTAGGGATTTTGATCATGATTATAAAGAAGAAAATACTAAGGCATCTTTATTTATGTTTGCAGGAGAAGTATATAATGGCTTAGATGCAAATAATTTTAGTAATCAGGAGCTGGATTTTGCAAATTCTAATTTAAGAATATTATCAGGATTATATGGTATATTAAGGCCATTTGACAAAATAAACCCCTACCGCCTAGAAATGGGTACAAAATGTGCTATTGGTTCTTGCAAGAATCTTTACGAATTTTGGCAAGATAATATAACTGAGCATATTAATAAAACTAACAATAAAGTAATTATTAACCTTGCATCTACAGAATATTTCAAAGTTGTAAAAGAAAAAAAACTAAAAGCTAATATTGTCACTCCAATTTTTAAAGATTTTAAAAATGGTGAATATAAAATTATTATGATGTATGCAAAAAAAGCGAGAGGATTAATGGCTAATTATATTGTAAAAAATAAAATTACTGAATGGCAAAATCTTAAGCTTTTCAATTATGAGGGTTATAAATTCCACCCTGAAATGTCAGATATAGATAATATTAATAAAAAGCTTGTATTTATTAGAGAATAATTTTAGATATAAATCACTTAATAATAGTAATAGATAGGTAAAATGAGCAAAAAACAAACCAAAAAAACTATAAATAAAAAAATTGATAAAAGAGTAGTTTTAATTTCTATCCTTGTTGCAATTGTAATAATAGCTTTTATTGCATTATCATTTAATAAAAAAACAGATTATAATAATTTAATTGCTAAAATTAACGGCAAGCCTATTTCTGCTAATGAAATTAATCAATTTCTAAAAGATGTTTTTGAGGCACCATCAAATTTTGATATAAACTCACTATCAACAAGCCAACAAAAAAATTTAATTGAGCAATATATTATTGAACAAAAAATCTTAGAAGAAGCAAAAAAATCTGCAGTTGCTTCTGATCCTGCTACAAAAAGAAAAATTGAATTAGCTAAGGATAAAATCTTAAAAAAAGCTTTTCTTGAAAAATTATCAGATGATGCAACAGAAAGAGAAGTGATAGAAGAAGAATATAGAAATCTAGTATCTAGTTTAGCTAATGAGTTAAAAGGTAAAAAAGAAGTAAAAGTTAAACATATTTTAGTAAGCGAAAAAGATGATATTAACAAAATTCTATTATCTATAAAATCAGGAGCAAAAACATTTGAAGATGCAGCAAAAGAAAACTCACAAGATACTCATACAGGTAAAAATGGAGGAGATCTTGGCTATATAGCTGAAGGAAGCATGGTTAAAGAGTTCGAAGAGGTTGCTTTTTCCGCAAAAATTGGAGAAATATCAGCACCATTTAAAACTGATTTTGGTTGGCATATTTTAAAAGTTAATGATAAAAGAGATGCACAAGTACCTGCACTTGAAGATGTTTATTTTAAAATAAAACAATCTATATCTATGAAAACAATTAATGATTATGTAAATAATATCAAAGACGGCTTACAAATTGAGCTTTCAAATGTTCCTGAAGATGATGTAAACTCTGAACCAGAGTTGTTAGAGGAAAGTGCAGAAGAAGAGAAAGAACAATTATAAAATTTAATTATGTTTAGAAGTTAAAACATATTAATGCGTTTTAACTTCTTTTGTTTTTACTATTTTAATCTTAATTTTTAACTAAAAATATGGGGATAAATTAGTAAGAGATTAAAGGAATATAAATAAACTGCTAAGAGTAAGAAACTTATAAAGGAGCAATTATCATTAGTAACTGACGCATTTCCATTTTGGGCTCAACTTCTATTTTACCAAAATTTTCGGTATCTTGCTTAATTCTTAAAAACATATTTTTAGCTATATCCTGCTTAGATATTTCTCTACCTCTAAAACGCATAGAAACTTTTACTTTATTTCCAGCCTCTAAAAATTTAACAGCAGCTTTTAACTTAGTTGTATAGTCGTTTTCTCCTATATTAGGCCTTATTTTTATTTCTTTAATATCAACAGTTTTTTGCTTTTTCTTAGCGTCACTTGATTTTTTTTGGATCTCATATTTATATTTACCATAATCTATGATTTTGCAAACAGGTGGCTCAGCATTTGGAGACACTTCAACCAAGTCTAGATTCACATTTTTTGCTTTATATATGGCATCTCTTAAAGTTAAAACACCAAGCATATTTCCTTTTTCATCAATCAATCTTACTTTATCAGCTTGTATTTGCTCATTTGAGCGGGGAAAATTATTTTTTTTCATTTAAATTTATACTTACCTTGAAAATGTTATTATATTGATATTTCAGACAAAGAATGTAATTTATTAGGAATATCCTTAAGTGCAAGGTTTTCTTGCTCGGCTTTTCCTAACTGTCTAATTTGTACTGTTTTATTTTTGCACTCTTCTTCACCAAGAATTAGCATTACTGGTATTTTTAAATTACTATATTTGCGGATTTTATAGCTAATTTTATCGCTAGAATTATCTAAATCTATTCTGAACTTATGATTTTTTAGCTCGTCATATAATTTTTTGGCATAAGCATCAGCTTTATTCGTAATTGTTACAATTACAATTTGCACTGGAGCCAACCAAAAAGGGAATTTACCAGCATAATTCTCAATTAAAATACCTATAAACCTTTCAAAAGAACCAAAAACCGCTCTATGCAGCATAGCAGCTGTTTTTTGCTCACCATTTTTATCGGTATATTTTGCTCCTAATCTTTCTGGTAATACAAAATCTACCTGCAATGTACCACATTGCCAATCTCTACCAATAGCATCAGTTAAGACAAACTCAATTTTTGGGCCATAAAACGCGCCCTCCCCTTGATTTTCCTTATATGGTAAACCTATCTCTGTAATAGCATTTTTTAATGATTTTTCTGCTTTATCCCAAATTTTATTACTACCTGCTCTTACTTCAGGTCGGTCTGAGAATTTTACTTTTACATCTTTAAAACCAAATATTTTATAAATTCTTAGTAAAAGATCAGTAAATTTTTTAGTTTCACTGGTAATTTGCTCTTCGCTACAAAATATATGGGCATCATCTTGTGTAAAACTTCTAACTCGCATTAATCCATGCAAGGCACCTGATGGCTCATTTCTATGACAGCAGCCAAATTCATACATTCTAAGTGGTAATTCTTTATAACTGGTTATTTTTTGTTTAAAAATCTCTATATGACCAGGACAATTCATGGGTTTTAATGCTAGCTCTCTATTTTCAGATTCAGCTATAAACATATTTTCTTTAAATTTATCCCAATGACCAGATTTTTCCCATAATATTTTATCAATTAATAATGGTGTTTTTACTGGGAAATAACCATTATCCTCTAATTCTTTACTAAGAAAATCTTGAATCAAGCTGTAAATTACAGCACCGTTTTTATGCCAAAAAATTGATCCTGTTGCTTCCTCTTGAATATGGAATATATTTAAATCCTTACCTAATTTGCGATGATCTCTTTTTTTTGCTTCTTCTAATAAATTTAAATAATTATCAAGCTGCTCTTTACTTGCCCAAGCTGTACCGTAAATTCTTTGAAGCATTTGGTTTTTAGCATCACCTTTCCAATATGCCCCACTAACTTTAGTTAATTTAAAATATTTAATAAAATTTGTGGATCTAGCATGAGGCCCTCTGCAAAGATCTATAAAGTCTCCTTGGCGATATAGTGTTATTTCTTGATTGGCTGGAATATCCTCTATAATTTTTGCTTTATAGATTTCATTTTGCTCAGTAAAAAACTTAATAGCTTCGTCTCTTTGCCAAACTTCTCTTGTTACTTGATGATTTTGCTTAGCTAAGAAATGCATTTTTTTCTCAATTTTATCTAAATCTTCTGGAGTAAATGCTTCCTCTTTTACGAAATCATAATAAAAGCCATTTTCTATTGCAGGGCCTATTGTTACTTGCACTTCAGGATATAATATTTTTACTGCTTGCGCTAATAAATGTGCTGTATCATGCCTTATTATTTCTAAGGCCTCTTCATCATCTAATGTTATTAATTTTAATGAAGCTGTTGCAGTGATTGGGATATATGTATCAATTAATTTGTCATTTATTACAGCTGCTATAGTTTTTTTAGCCAAGCTTTTACTTATTGATTCAGCAATTTCTAAAGGAGTTATATTTTTTATGAAATTTTTTTTTGTGCCATCAGGCAGAGTGATAATGATTTTTTCTTCGACAGCTTGTGTCATATTATAATAAGTTTATCTTTTAAAACTATGGATTATAATGTAATTATGGTGAAACTAGCAAGAAAAATTTGTAAATATCATTTGTTTTACCTTGGGAAATTTAATATTAATTAATTATCATGATTATTGTTGATAGCCATTGTCATCTAGATTCTAAGGA
>CBFHSE010000033.1:0-17832 GCA_965658435.1 Rickettsiales bacterium
AAGCGTTCATTGGGTTTGATTTAAGATTTTATGCTAAAAAATATGAATAATTTAATCTACCAAGGTATCGTTGAAGATATCAGAAATGATAAATGCTCCGATGGTGAAATTGAGAAATTACTAGAAGTTTTTACAAGCGCAATTAGCTATTTTACCAATGGCTTATCTGAAAAATATTGGGAAAATTTAAGTGATTTTTTTGATTCAGATGACTCTGATATTTTTAATTTTAGTCTTAAAATTCAAAAAGAGCGAAAAGGATCAAGATTTCGATATATTGGGGAATTTAAGCTGGATTCAAAAAATCTAAAAATATTTGCCAAATCTAGTAATTAACCAGCCCAATCCTCAGCATTTAATTTCTTAATTCTTTTTCTAAAAACCTTATCAAATTTTTCGATATTTTCTTTAAACCACTCATGCTGGTTGTTCCAATCATTTTCGTTCTGAGTATTTACCCCATCCTTTGAAAAAGAGATTTCTGATTTTGTATTATCAGGAAGCTCTCTCCATTCCAACTTATATCCTATCTCAGATTCAATACTATCCTTATTTTGTAGTAACAGATTAAAAAAAGCTTTTGCATTATCTTTATCTGCTAAAGTTAAGGCAACACTAATAACATTATCACGAGTATTTAGCCTAGCGTTAATATAAAAATGGCTACGACCAACAGCAAAAGTTTGCCAATGTCTTGGTCTTGGATCTTGCGTGCGAAGTTTTGATCCGTTATTTTCTAAATAATCAATTAATCCCTGCCAATAGCGATATTGCATCGCTTTAGTTTCTGATTCAATCCCCTCACTAATATTTTTTGCTGCCTGTGATATTGTTTTGCTCCAATTATTTGGTTTACTAACAATGTTGAATTTAGGAGCAGCAGGAGATTCTCCTATTTTCCACAACTCAATTTCTAATCCAAAAAATCTAAAATCATCATCAGTAATTTTATTTAGCCAATCAAGCGCTGCTCTATGTTCTTCAGTGAATTTTGCTGAAATCCAAACTATTGTAACTGCTTGAAGTCCCGATGCATAAGTAAGCAATTGACCAAGATGTTTATGATCAGTTTTATCAATCTGATTTTCTATCAATACCCATGAATCATCTTCGGTATTTTTGCATAAAATATCGGCTCTAAATGGGCCAACATCCTTTTCTTGAGCTTCTAATTCTAGGGGGGTTCTTATTGTTTCAGAGAGTAGTTCCAAATTCTTTTCTTCAGCAAGCCAAGGGGTAAAGTCTTGCGCTTCATTGTTCCAGACCTCTTTTAAATTAATTTTTTTTAGGCGTTCTAGCTTGTTTTTCATAATTATAATTTTATGGAAAAATAACTTAAGAAATTATCAGAGTGGTTTTGTTTTTACAATAAAAGATTGAATTTTACAAATTTCCTAGTAAGATTCTGGTTTATGTCTAGATACAAAATTGCAATACATTTTTTAATCATTCTATCAATGCTGTCAGCTGGCGTTGCCTCTGCTCATATTTGTTTGGATGATGATGCAGAACATAACATTTCTGTAGTGTCTGTAGCTGATAAAACTGATAATTCTTCTTCTGATATAGCATTTGATTGCTGTGATTCTTCTTGTCATCATAATTGTAATCATCTTTTTAGTCTTAGTTCAAACTTAACTTCAGGACTTTCTGATTTTTCTGAAAAAAATCTTGTTGATTCTTACAATGATTCTATTCCTCTAAACTATACCTCCCTCCCTTCTAAACCTCCCAAAGCATAACAATTAATTAAGGCGAAATGCCTCTTTATTTATTAATTGTTAATCAATGGGAAATTCATGAATTTATTTAAAGCATTATTGTGCGTTTGCACCATATTTATAAACTTTTTATCTTGGTCTAAGTCTTATGCTTATGAGCCTCACACACCTAAAGATCATAAATATGAAGAATCAATTTATCAAAATAGCAAGGTTATAACCTTGGAAGAAGCCATTACTTTAGGGATGGAATTTTCTCCTGAAATAAAATCTTCAAAAGCAGGAATAGCAGCAGCTAGAGGTTTGGAAAAGCAGGCTGGATATTGGAACAATCCTAACTTTGAAATTGAAGCAGAAAATATTGCTGGTACTGGCCCATATACAGGTTCTGATTCTGCAGAATACACCTACAGCCTATCTAAATCTATTGATATAAGTGGAAAAAGAACTGCCCGTAAAAATGCAGCTTCACAAGCAAAAAAAGCAGCCAATAGTAATTTTACCGCATCTAAATTAAACATAGTGCGTAATATTCATGTTGCTTATGCTAGCGTTTTAGCTGAAGCTGAAGCATTAAAGCTTGCAAAAGAACAGGAAATATTAGCTAAACAAATATTAAGAACTGTTTCCAAGCGAGTTAATGCTGCAAGAGAGTCAGAAATTCAAAAAATTAAAGCAACTGTTGCTCATGAAAGCGCAGTAATTGCAACCAATCAAGAAAAACAGCAGTTTAATTCAGCTAAACAAAATCTCGCTAAATTATTAGGAAAAGAAACTCTAGATGTATCTCTAGACCACTCTCACTTTTTTGATCTTGTAGCTCCAGAACCAATTGCAACATATCAGACAAAACTCAGTGATTCGCCTATCTTAAAAAAATTTTACTATTTGAGCAAAGAAAAGGAATTTTCTTTTGAGCTTGAAAGAGCTGAAAAAGTTTCAGATCCAACAGTAAAGATAGGAATAAGAGAGTTTAAAGGAGTTGGTGAACAAGCATTAGTTGCAGGATTATCTATACCACTACCAATATTTAATTGGAATGGTGGCAATACATATAGTGCAAGAGCAGAACTAGACCAAGCAAGAAATAATGAGTTAGGAGCTAAATTATCACTTGAGCAGAATTTAATAGAAGAATGGAAAAATTGGCAAATATCCTATCAAACTGCTGATAGATTAAGAAATACTATATTACCAACTGCCCAAAAAGCATTTAAGGTCGCTAAATCAGGCTACGAAAAAGGTAAATTTCCATATTTAGAAGTTTTAGATGCTCAGCGCACCTTATTTGATGCCAGAGCAAAATATCACGTAGCTTTGAAGCAATATCATGTAGCCAGGGCAAATATAGAATTAATCACAACACCAATTAGCAATTTAAAAGGTAATAATCATGAATAAGATAATATTAAAAATAATTTTAGTTTCAGTTTTTGCAACTGGACAATTTTTTTCTTTAGCTTCATTTGCCAAAGATGACCATAACCATCAGCATAAAGAATCTGAAAATCATAAAGAAAAGCAAGAACACGAAAGTCATGACAGCAATCATAACGAACATGAAGAAAATATTGCTACCATATCAGAGGAATCAGCTAAAAATGCTGGTATTAAAATTAGCAAAGCTGATTCTCAAAAAATATTTGAGACAATATCATTAACGGGCAAAATCATTTTAGATCAAGATAGAACTTATGATATAAAGGCTCGTTTTCCAGGTATTGTAAAAGATGTGAAGGTTAAATGGGGACAAAAAGTTAGAAAGGGACAGGTTTTAGCAGTTATTGAAAGTAATGACAGTTTAAAGTTATATTCAGTTAAAGCTCCAAGAGATGGCATTGTTTTAAAGCGTAACACTAATGTTGGTAATGTTGCAGGTGATGAGTCTATTTTTACAGTAGCCGATCTTTCAAGAGTCTGGGCTGAATTTCACGTTTTTCCCAAAGATATTCATGATGTAAAAGAAGGTCAGGAGGTGATTGTTAGAACCTTAGAAAATGGCACAAAAGAGCAAGGAAAAATATCCCTTATACTTCCAACAGCGGACTCTGAAAGCCAAACTGTAATAGCTATTGTTTCATTAGATAATACTAAGGCAAAGTGCAAGCCAGGAATGAGTGTGGAAGGAAAAGTTAAAATATTAGAAAAACAAGTACCTATTGCTGTAAATAAAGAGGCTATACAAAAAATTGAAGATGAAACTGTGATTTTTGTTAAAGAATATAGCGATAAATATGAAGCTCGCCATATCAAATTAGGCAAAGGCGATGATAAGTATGTTGAGGTAATAGAGGGTTTAAGCAAAGGTGAGGAATATGTATCACATGGTAGCTTTATCATTAAAGCTGATATTTTGAAATCTACTGCTGAACATTCGCATTAAATAAAGGAGAAAGAACATGTTAAAAATAATTAATTTTTCCATTCATCATCGTTTCATTGTTTTGATATCTGTCATTTGTTTGATGGTACTTGGAATATATAATTTTCAGAAACTACCAATTGATGCAGTACCTGATATCACAAATGTTCAGGTGCAAATTAATACTGAAGCAAAAGGATATTCACCTTTAGAAGTTGAGCAAAGAATTACCTTTCCTATTGAAACAGCATTATCTGGTATTCCAAAAATGGATCACACCAGATCATTATCTCGCTATGGCCTATCTCAAATTACTGTAGTTTTTGAAGATGGAACAGATATTTATTTTGCCAGACAGTTAATTGCTGAGAGATTACAACAAATTAAGAATATATTACCACAAAATATTGATCCTATCATGGGGCCAATTAGTACGGGTTTAGGAGAAATATATTTTTATACTGTAGAAGCAGATAAGGACGCTAAAAAAGAGGATGGCTCCTCTTACAATTCAATGGATTTACTTACTATTCAAGAATGGATAATAGTTCCTCAGCTTAGAAATTTAAAAGGAATTGTTGAGATAAATACTATTGGCGGATATGAGAAGCAATTTCATGTAAAGCCATATCCACAGAAACTTTTATCATATAATATCACCATTAATGATGTGATAAAAGCCCTAGAAGCGAACAATAATAATATAGGTGCAGGCTATATTGAAAAAAATGGTGAACAATATTTAATTAGAGTTCCAGGTCAAGTTCAAGATATTGATGATATTAGCCATATTATAGTATCAAAAAAAGATGATCTTACTATTAGAATAAGAGATATAGCAGATGTTATGCTAGGATCACCTCTTAGAAGTGGAGCAGCAACAAAAGATGGAGAGGAAACTGTTCTTGGAACTGCTATGATGCTCATGGGAGAGAATAGTCAAGAAATAGCAAAAAAGGTCGCAACAAAACTTCAAGAAATTAATAAGACTTTACCAGAAGGAGTAATTGCTAAGCCTGTATATGATCGAACCAATTTAGTTAATAAAGCAATTACAACGGTAGAAAAAAACCTTTTAGAAGGAGCTTTGCTAGTAATTGTGATTTTATTTGTGTTGCTAGGCAATATTCGCGCCGCCTTAATTACTGCTGCTGTTATTCCTATCTCTATGCTTATGACAATAACTGGAATGGTTAAAAATAATGTTTCAGGAAATTTAATGAGTCTTGGAGCCTTAGATTTTGGCTTAATTGTTGATGGTGCAGTTATTATTATTGAAAATTGTATTCGCCGTTTTGGTATTACTCAAAAAGAATTAGGAAGACTATTAAACAAAGAAGAAAGATTCAAACTTGCCTCTGAAGCGACAGCAGAAGTAATAAAGCCGAGTATCTTCGGAGTTATTATTATTACAGTTGTATATTTGCCTATTTTTTCTTTAACTGGAGTTGAAGGAAAAATGTTTCACCCAATGGCATTTACTGTAGTATTTGCCTTAACCTCAGCACTTATTTTATCACTTACTCTTGTTCCTGCCAGTGTTGCTTTGTTTTTAACTGGAAAAGTAGAAGAAAAAGAAAATAAATTCTTAATTAAAGTTAGAAACTGGTATGAACCAATATTGCACTACAGTATAAAACGCCCTAAAGAAATAATTATTGCTTCTGTGGCTCTAGTTATTATCAGCTTATTTATTCTAAGTAGATTAGGATCAGAATTTGTTCCACCCCTTGATGAAGGTGATATTGCAGTACAAGTTCTAAGAGCGCCTGGAACATCTCTAACGCAGTCAGTTGATATGCAAAAAGATGTAGAGAATTTGCTGAAAGATTTTGCAGAAGTTGAAACTGTTATTTCAAGAATTGGTACAGCAGAAGTTGCAACGGATGCTATGCCACCAAATATTGCTGATACTTACATACTGCTTAAACCAAAAAAAGATTGGCCCAAACCAAGAAAAGATAAAGAAGAGCTGATTGAAAAAATGGAAATAGCTCTAGAAAAGCTACCTGGAAATAATTATGAATTTTCTCAGCCAATAGAATTAAGATTTAATGAGTTAATATCAGGAGTAAGAAGTGATTTGGCGGTTAAAATATATGGTGATGATTTACAAAAACTTCTTAAATCAGCAAATGAAATATCTAATATTATTCAAAAAATAAAAGGAGCTTCTGATGTTAAGGTAGAACAAATATCAGGACTTCCTGTTTTAAGTATAATACCAGATAGAGAAGCCCTTGATCGTTTTGGATTGAATATTTCTGACGTTCAAGAAGTGATAGAAGTTGCTATGGGCGGCAAAGAGGCTGGTCAACTTTTTAAAGGAGATCAAAGGTTTGATATTGTGGTAAGATTGCCAGAAGATTTACGCAGCGATATTAAAACCCTAGAAAGATTGCCAATACCACTTAATACTAAGAAATATCCAAATTATGTTCCTCTTCGAGAAGTTGCCAATATTAAAGTAATTTACGGCCCAAATCAAATTAGTCGTGAAAATGCAAAGCGTAGAATTGTCGTAACTAGTAATGTTAGAAATCGTGATTTAGGAAGTTTCGTTAGCGAGATTCAGGATGAGCTATCTGAAAAAGTAAAATTACCTACAGGATATTGGCTAGAATTTGGTGGAACTTTTGAACAATTAATATCAGCAAAAGCTAGGTTGATGATTGTTGTGCCGGTTGCTCTTTTGTTAATATTTTCTTTATTGTTCATGGCATTTAACTCAGCAAGAGCAGCTTTACTAATTTTTACAGGAGTTCCTCTTGCTTTAACTGGAGGGATATTATCTTTAGCTATAAGAGGAATCCCGTTTTCAATATCTGCTGGTGTTGGCTTTATTGCATTATCTGGTGTTGCCGTACTAAATGGCATGGTAATGGTTTCCTTTATTCGTAATTTACAAGATGAAGGAATAACGCTAGATGAAGCTATTATAAAAGGTGCATTAACTAGGTTAAGACCAATCTTAATGACAGCTTTAGTTGCAAGTCTTGGCTTTGTACCGATGGCATTAAATACAGGAACTGGTGCTGAAGTACAAAGACCGCTTGCCACTGTAGTTATTGGAGGAATTATTTCTTCCACGATTTTAACATTAGTGGTTCTACCAACGCTTTACAGATTTTTTCATATTAAGAAATTAAAAACAGAAAATTATGCCAAATAATTGTTGCGATTCAGACGAACATAATTGGAACTGTAAGTATAGAAAAATCTTATGGATAGTTCTTCTAATAAATTTAGGAATGTTTATATTGGAAATTTTCTCAGGTCTTATATCTGGGTCACAATCTTTACTTGCTGATTCACTCGATTTCTTTTCAGATGCAGCAAATTATGGAATATCCTTATATGTATTAAGTAAATCCATCACATTACGAGCTAAAGCATCTTTAATAAAAGGATATAGCATGGGAGTATTTGGAATTTTTGTTGCTGTAAGTACAATTTATAAAGTGTTTTTTGCTGTCACACCAAAAGCTGAAATTATAAGCACTGTGGGTTTTGTGGCATTAGCGGCCAATCTCTTTAGTGCTTTTCTTTTATATAAATATCGCAAAGGAGACAGTAACAGAGCTTCTGTGTGGATTTGTAGTAGAAATGATGCAATTGCAAATATTGCAGTTATTTTTGCTGGAATTGGCGTTTGGATAACGAGTACAAAATGGCCAGATTTAATAGTGGCATTTATTATTGCTTCTATCTCCTTAAATGGAGCTCTTCACATAATTAGAAAAGCCAAAAAAGAATTAGAGGATAGAAAAGTGGTTAATTAACCAAGAAATCAGTATTACCTGTGGCACAGTCAATAGAGGTAAGAAAAAAGCTATTTTCCAAGACTTGGTTGTATCTTTCAGAATCATAATTTCAGTGTAATCAGTTGACACACCTGTCATTAAAAAGGCAAAGCTATTTCCTGGAGCCTTAGCTCTAGTTAAAATATCTGATGCAATTGGTGTTGATCCTTCTGAGCAAACTTCCAATATTGTTGCCACGATTACTGTTAATCCGAGTCCTGCTAATGTTGGCCCAAAGAATGTTTGGAAACTATCAGCATCTATAAATGCTCGAACTAAGCCAGCTAATATTGTGCCAAATAAAATCCATTTGATTACCATGCGTGATTCTTTGACGCCATTTATAAACATATCAAATAATGAATTTACACTGTAGCTGGTATTCTTTAAACCCTTTTTAGCTTCTTTAAAAAATTCAAAATTTTGTGGTAAATCAATTTTATTTGGATTGTCAGGTAAAATCCCTTTATCGACAAATTTATCAAAAACAACTCCAGTAATTATGGCGATTACAAGCGATAAAAATATAAATGATAAAGTCCAAAATATACCAATTAGAGAAATTAGGATAATGGTAAGCGATAATGAATTCCAAGGACTTGCAATCAAAAATGCCATTACTTGACCAGATGAAGCACCCCTTTTGTAAAGTTGGCTTCCTACCATTAAAATTCCATGTGAGCATAAATCCAATAATACCCCTCCAATTGTAGCTCTTATTTTGCCTGATATTCCTTTGCTATTTCCTAATATGCTAATAACAAACTCTTTTGGAACTTTTGATAAAATTGCTACAAATATAATTCCTATCAAAACTCCCCACCAAATAGTATTTATTAATTCAAATACAGAGCCAGATAAAATACTTAACCACTTAATATGTGAGAGGTTGTCAGAATATTTCCAAAATCCAATATAAAGAATAGAGGATATCAAAATTGATCCCCATAATAAGTAATCAAATTTCTTTTTATTTGAATGGCAATTTGAGTGTTTTGTATCCATGTTATATTTTAATGTTTATGCTTGCTATGATCATGATGAGTTGGTTTTTTCTCTATTTTTTCATCACCATGAGAGTGACTTGTGTGACCACCATCACCATGAATCTCTGGTAATGATTTTACTCCTATTCCATATCTATAAACTACTTCCCCACCTTTATAAGAAGTAGTCAGTAAAAGCCCACTCGCAAATAATAGTGATAAAATAAATAGGGTATTTTTGTGAGATTTATTGCGATAATTAATAATTGACCAAATGAAGAGAATGGAAAATGTTGCGAAGGTTATTAACGCCCAATTACGATGATCTGTCATTGCTGCATGAGAAGGCCCATCATGTGCTACTGTATAATAAGCATAAAAGCCCATTATAATTGTTATTATGGTTATAATGAAGCCTAACCATAAATTTACATAGGCAGAATTATATATTAATTCACTGTATTTTTTATTTTTAGACAAAAATCCAGCCAAAAATAATAATGCTGAAATCAACAACAGCGCTACAGTAAAATGCACAAATATCGGGTGCAAATTAGGTATGATTTCCATGTTAATCATGATGGTGATTATCTTTGTGATTATGATGATCTATTTCTCCATGAGTTTTAACTTCAACTATTCTATAAACCTTATCTTTCCCAAGCTCTATCTTAAATTTTACCTCTTCTCCTATCGGTATAGATTTTAGATTTATATCATCAGATACTGGTAAATCCATTGTCATTTTTGGCCAGTTGAGAGACTTTATGGGATCGTGAGTTATATTTATAGAATGATTCATTCTACTAATATTATTAATAATCCCTGTTCCCATATGGTATGATTTTGATGTTGTGATTTTGTGATTATCACTGCCAACATGATGATGACCTTCCAATGCAAAAGAGGGTGATAATTGAAATATAATTCCAAAAAATATTGTTAAAAAAACTGCTTTCATAATTATTTTCTAAATTTGGTTGGTATTCTAATATTACTGATACGATGATTTTTTAAGTATCCCTTAAAATTTTTTAAAAAATCCTTAGCTTCGCCTTTTAATATTTTTATAGATATTTCTCCCTCTTTATATTTTCTTCCTTCCCATAAATAATAAATTGTTGGAACTACCATTAAAGTTGAGATGGTTGTGGTTATTGTTCCGCCGATAACTGGCAATGCTATGCGACGCATTACATCAGAGCCTAGTCCATCAGTAATAAAAATCGGCATCAGGCCAACAAATAATGTAATATCTGTCATTAAAATTGCTCTTATTCTAAGCGTTGCTCCATCAATTATACATTTTTTTAACTCCTGAAGAGTTTTGGGCAGATTATCTCTAAGCTGTTGGTCTAGATAAATTACCATTATTATAATTGTTTCAACGGCCACTCCTCCAAGAGCAATGAATCCAACAGAGGCAGCTACCGAGAAATTATAATTTGCTAAATATAATGCCCAAATGCCTCCAATAAGAGTAAATGGTAATGAAAGCATTATAATTAATGTGCGGTCTAATCTGCCAAAATGTAGCATCAATAGCACAAAAATAATAAGAATTGCTGAAGGAACTGCTATTTTCATTCTGTTTTCAGCCTCAATCATTTGTTCAAATTGACCAGACCAAGTGATAGAATAACCAGCGGGCAATTTAACCTTATTTTCAATGACTTTTCTGGCTTCAGTAACATAAGATCCAATATCTCGATCTTGTATATCTACAAATACCCAACCTGTAAGCCTAGCATTTTCTGATTTAATCATTGGCGGGCCCTCAGTGAACTCAATTGTAGCAATTTCTCCAAGTGGAATATGTTGACCCATCGGGGTTGGAACTAAAATATTAGCCAAATCTTCTGCTGATTCCCTAAATTTTCTTTCATATCTAAGCATAATATTATACCTTTCTCTACCTTGGATGGATTCCGATATTTTCATGCCTCCAAGTGCAGTAGAAATAACATTTTGAAGCATTTGTAAGTCTATATTTCTTCTAGCTAATTCATCCCTATCTGGTGTTATTTCAAGATATTTTCCGCCAATTACTCTATCAGCAAAAGCAGATCTTGTACCCCTTACATCCTTTATTGCACTTTCAATATCTAAGCTAACTTTACTAATTTTTCTTAAATCTTCTCCTGAGATTTTGATTCCAATTGGAGTTCTTATCCCTGTTGAAATCATATCCATACGAATTTTAATCGGATAACCCCAGCTATTTACTAAACCTGGTAATTTAACTCTTTTATCTAAATCTTTTATTAGCTTCTCAACTGTCATACCTTTGCGCCACTGGGTTTTTGGTTTTAATTTTATCCAACTTTCAATCATGGAAATTGGCGCTGGATCAGTTGCACTATCCGCTCTTCCTACCTTACCAAAGACATGGTGAACTTCTGGAGTAGTTTTAATTAAGCGATTAGTTTGTGATAAAATTTCTTTTGCTTTAGTAATTGACACTCCTGGCAGTGTAGTTGGCATATATAACAACTCTCCCTCATAAAGGGCAGGCATAAATTCTGTTCCAGTTTTTATAAGTGGCCATGAGATACTAAGTAAAAGTGCTGTGGCAATTACTATTGTTTTGTATTTAAACCTAAGAGCTTTTTGTAAAATAGGTGTATAAATTTTGATAAACCATCTATTAACCGGGTTTTCATTTTCTTTTTTGATTCTCCCCCTTATTAACCATAGCATTAACACCGGCACTACTGTGACAGAAAGTAGAGATGCAAAAAACATGGCATAGGTTTTTGTATATGCCAATGGTGAAAATAACCTATATGATTGTCCAGTAAGAGCGAAAACTGGCAGGAAAGAAACTGTAATAATCAAAAGAGAGAAAAATAGTCCTGGGCCAACTTCTTTTGCGGCTAAAATTATCTGTGCATTTTTTTCCAAAAGAGAACTCTCTTTTGGCATATTAGATAATTTCCTGTGAGCATTTTCTACCATTACCACAGAAGCATCAACCATTGCACCAATTGCGATAGCAATTCCCCCAAGTGACATTATATTAGCAGTAATACCTTGCATCGACATTACTATAAACGCCGCTAAAACTCCAAGCGGTAAGGTGATAATTGCAACAAATGCTGACCTGGCGTGAAGCAAAAATATAAGACAAACTAGAGCTACAACAATTCCTTCTTCTATTAATTTATGACTTAGATATTTAACTGCACCTTCTATTAATGGAGCTCTGTCATATACAGGAACAATTTCAACTCCTTCTGGTAAACCATTTTTTAATTCTTCCAGCCTTTTCTTAATCCCTTTAATAACATTTAAAGCATTTTCACCAGATCTCATAACTATCACGCCACCAACAACTTCTCCTTCGCCATTTAGTTCAACCACACCTCTACGAAGTTCTGGGCCTTCTATAATTCTTGCAACATCTTTAAGCAAAACAGGAGTTCCATTTTTAGCATATACGACCACCTTTTTTAGCTCTTCTATATTCGTAACATAGCCTTTTGATCGAATCATTAATTCCATCTCACCTTGTTCAATAACCCTTCCTCCAACTTCTTTACTGGCAGCACTAACTGCTGTTGTAATTCTATGTAAAGGAACATTATAAGCACGCAGTCGATTTGGGTCGACCAATACTTGATATTCTTTTACAAAACCACCAACAGAAGCCACTTCAGAGACTCCGTCTACGGCTTGTAATTCAAATTTTAAAAACCAATCCTGTAATGTTCGTAAATAAGAAAGATCATGTTTTCCCGTTTTGTCTATCAAGGCATATTGATAAATCCAACCAACTCCTGTTGCATCTGGGCCAATTTGCGGTTTAGCATTTTCTGGTAAGTCACTACCAATTTTTGATAAAGCTTCAATCACTCTGCTTCTTGCCCAATACTGATCCACATCATCTTCAAAAATTATATAAACAAAGGATGATCCAAACATTGAATAACCTCTAACATCTTTTGTTTTTGGTAATCCAAGCATTGTTGTAGATAATGGATAAGTAACTAAATCCTCAACAATTTGTGGAGATTGACCAGGAAAATCAGTCCTAATAATTACTTGCGTATCTGATAGATCGGGAATTGCATCAAGAGGTGTTTTTTTAATAGCAAAAATACCAGCAATTAGCAAAGTCAGCATAAAAGCCATTATTAATAGCTTATTATTTACTGACCATTCTATTACCTTCGCAATAAAAGATTTTGTTGGGTCATGTGTCATAATATCATTATTAATGTCCTGCATGAGCTCCCCCTGGATTTGAGTTCATATCCATTTTTAGGCTCTTATCTTGTCCTTTGTCAGGCCATTCTTGTGGCATTATATGACCATCTCCATAAGGATTTATTCCTTTTTTATCTAGCTGAATCCATAAATTGCCACTATCGTGATCCATAAATAATTTTAACCCTTTATCTTTATAATATTCAGGCTTTCCTGTTAGAAGCCAGGGCTTTAAGCTTATAATTAAATTAGCTAGGGATTCTCTTAACTCCTTTTTAGTAATAGAATTTTGTGCTTGTAAGATTGATTTTTCTGCTCCTTCTAAAACAAATTGTAATTTAGTTCCTCTAAAATTTGGCATTAAATGATCATTTAATTTTAATGCTGGCATTAGCATTTTTTTGTTTATCTGACTATCTTGAATGATTACTTCATGTAGATAAATTGCGCTATCTATTAAATGATTGATCATGGCCATTTGATCATTATTTACATCAAGTAGTGATAATGGAGTTTGTGTTTTTTGCATTTTACGAAATGATTCACGCAAAGAGCTTTCGGAATCTATTAAGAACTGGCTACTCACTACAACATCTTCATCTTCCTTAAGTCCTGATATTATTTGAATTCTTCCTTTATTGCTAACACCAGTTTTTACTTGTCTTGACTCAAATCTGCCATCTCCCAAATCTACAACAACATGATCGCCATCTGATGATTTTAACACTGCTTCTAACGGAACTGACAAACGTTTTACAGATATGGTTTCAAAATTAACATCGGCATAGCTTCCTGGTCTTAATTTTCCATCTTCATTACTTAGAATTAGCCTAACTTGACCAGTTCTACTTGCTTCATCAATTGTTGGGTAAATATAATCTATACGAGCAATTCTTTTTTCATTTGAAATATTGGGAAAGGTTACTTCTGTTTTCATATCCTGTGTAAGAAAGCCTAAGTCTTTTTCAGCAACTGAAACATTAATCCACACGCTTGAATAATCTTGAATCACTGCTAGTTGCATACCAGATTTAACATAAGTTCCCTTCCTAATATTAAGATCACTTACAACTCCATCTACATCAGAATAAAAAGGAATATTTTGTAATTTTTGGCGTTTCTTTTTGATTTTATCAATAGCTCTATCTTGAACTCCTAGAGATTTTAAACGCTTTTTCGTTGAAATAATTCGTGATCTTAGACCAGAAGATATAGCTGCAATATAATCTTGTTGTGCCGATATAAGGTCAGGGCTATATAAGCTAAACAATAATTGACCTTTTTTTACTTCGTCACCAACTGCTGTTACCTTTAATTCTTCCACCCATCCATCAATTCTACTTGATATATCATGTTGAATTCTAACATTTGGAGCAACTAAGCCATAACTTCTAATATCATTGCCAAAAATAGCAGCAGTTGCCTTCTGTGTCCTTACGCCAATATTTTGTATTGTTTCAGGAGAAATGGTAATGGCTTTTTTACCATTCTCTGATGATTTATTATTGGTTTTGCTAATTTGATCATCTGTATTTTCTTCCAATAATACTAAATCCATACCACAGATTGGACATGATCCCGCTTCTGTAGATATATAATGAGGGTGCATTGGACAGGTATATTTTTTACCTTCTGCAAAAGCTTGGCTGCTTACTAAAAATACAATAAATACTATATTAGTTATTATTTTTTTCATATTCATTTTCCATTATTAGATGACTATTAAACTCTGCTGATAATTTTGCATATTTGCTGTAAGAAGTTGCTAAATGAGCTTCTATGGTTAGCTTATCAATTCTAGCATCAAGCACGGATTCTAGATGAGAACTGCCTGACTCATAACTTCTTTTTGCAGCTGATATAATTTTACTCATTGATTTTTTCTGACCTTCTAAAAGGGATATATTGTCTTTGGTATAATCACGCTCGCTTACCAATGATCTCATTTTTTTTGTCCATGACCTTTTAATATTATCATATGAATATAAGGCCTCACTTCTTTCATGGTTTGCAGCCTGTAATTTAGGCTTTTGATTCCAATAATACCAAAGAGGTATAGAGACAGTGGCTTGAACAGAGAACCAATCATCACCAGCAAAATTTGCTCCTGCTTCTCTATCTTTATATAAAGCTTGAATTCCGTAATTAGGCCCAAATTCTGCCTTTGCTGCTTTTATGGATTGTCTAGCTGACTCGATATCTTTCTTACTAATTATAATAGGATAAATATTTTCTATATTTTTTGGTAATTTTTGATTTTTTATTTCAGGCAAAGGAAGGTTAGGGATTTCACCAACTAAATTTATAAATTCTTCTTCTACTAAAGTTTTTTCTATTTGCAGATCATTTAGTTTTTGCTCTATCTCAGTTCTCTCAACATCAATTTCTGACAATCGACCATATACCGATTTTCCAGATTCCAACCTTCCTCTTAGATGGTTTTCTAACTCTCTATAATAAGAGATTTGCTTTTTTAGAATATCTTCTAGTTTTTTTACTTTATCATATTCGTAAAGAGAGCTTATAAAGTAGGCTTTTAATCTACTTAAAGAATAGTCTGCTACTAATCTTTGCTTTTTTGACAAAACCATCTGTTTATTTGATTTCGCCTTACGCATAGAATATCTAGGAATCTGCTGCCTGAAGCCATAGACCTTTGCAGTCGGTAAAAATTGGTTAAAACTAGGATCAGCAACTGGAACATTATCAACTCCAAGAATTAAAACAGGATCAGGTAATCCCATCTCAGATCTTGCAAGATTTTTATATTTTTTACTATTTTCTAAAACAGACTCAATTGCTGGATGCTTTTCTAGTTCACTAATGTAATAATTAAAATCCTTAGCTTTTGCATTATGTGGTAATACAAAACTTATCAGTGATATAAATAATATTAGCTTTATATGTTTTATATAACTCATAATCCCATCAAAAATTAGTTGCTATTTTTTTAGCTAGAATTTTTCTAGCTCTATAAATCCTTGTTTCGATTGTTTTGGGTGTTACCCTCAAAATCTTTGCACATTTTTCTTGCGAATATCCTTCCAACACAAATAGTATCAGAGCAGTTTTTAGTTTATGGGGCAGCTTGTTTATTTCTTTATCTAAAATTGAGATATCTTGTCTTAATTGAACCAAGTTTTCGACATTGCTATTTGGATCTGCCAAAATTTCATGATAATTAATTTTCTCATCCTCTTTCAAGCTTCTATCAAGGGACAGTAAATTGCTTAATTTTTGTTTTTTATAGTGATCGTGACATAGATTGATGGCAACTTGATGAATCCATGTAGAAAAGCTATATTTAGGATTATATGTTTTTGCTTTAAAATATAATTTGATAAATACTTCTTGTAATATCTCTTCAGAAACTTCTTCATTTTTTGTGTAAGCATAAATGAAAGCAAAAAGCTTTTGCTTATAACGGGACATAATCTCATTTAAAGCAGACTCATCTCCATCTTTTAGCAATAATACTATTTCTTTATCTGATTTTTGCCTATTAGTCTCTTTTTTTAGTATCATCATAAAGACTATTTGTTATTAACTCTATTAGCTTTTCATCTTGCTCATCATCCAATATATTTTGCATTTCAAACAGATGCTCCAATGTCAGCTTTTGCAACCCTCCCATGGCTTTATGAATTTTATCAACTGACTTTTGTACATTTTCACTATAAGATCTATCTTCACCGATATTATTGGCTAACTCCATATTTGCTAACCTCATTACCTCTTCTAGATATTTTTTTTGTTTTTGATATTTTGCCTCTAACTTGGATAGCTCTCTTTCTTGTTCTTCAGTAATATTCAATTGATCATGAAGATATTGATGAGCATTATAGTGGCCATGGTATCCTTGATGCTTATGCATCATTTTCTGCCCAAAATATAATGAGGAAAAAGCAATAACCAATATTACAAAAATTAACAAAAATGCATTAACGTAACGTTTCTTCATGATTCATAACTAATTTAGTTGATAATAGATAAGGGGAGTTTGTAGAGAAAGCTTGCAAGCCTATTTTATCATTATTTGCCAGATAGCTTCCTGATGGAGCCCAGATGCCGATTAATAAACCAAAGACTATTGCAAATGTTGCGCTTGTTGCTTGAAATTGCCAAATAGACATTGCTTCCAGAATTTTCTCGTACCAAGAGAGATTCTTATCTTGTTTTATTATATGTATTTTGTCCCAGACTTTAGCTTCTATATGACCGAGATTAACATGCTCTGGATGTTTTTTTATAGAAGTAGTTATTAGCTTATCTAACTCTTTTTGAAACATGATAAAATTTTAAATTTATTACTATTTTATATAACTTATACGATAGTAATTAAGATATCCCTCAAAAAAATTTAAAATTTATTCAAATCCAAAATACTAATCAAAAAGAAAAGATTATTTTTTTAGTTTTGATAAAATAAAGTTCGCATCATCCATTGATTCAATAAGTTCATGATTAATTAACTTTGCCATCATGACAAATGAGTGCCTTAATTTTTCAATTTTAGCTTTTTCTTTTTCAAATTCAGACTCAAATTTATAGAGAGATTCATTCACTTCCTTCATCTGAGATTTGAATGATTCAAGGTGGTTTTGTAAAGTGGTTTTAGCGTTCATCTTTTACCTAATAAATACTTAATAATGGCTTGCTAGCCTTATCTTCATGAACGCTCTGAAAGGAGTTGAAGTCAACTTGTTTGAAGATAATTTTTTGAATATTTTTAGTTTGGAAATTTTATCTCA
>CBFHSE010000034.1:0-17760 GCA_965658435.1 Rickettsiales bacterium
ATATTATACATTAATGCAAGAAAATAAAAAAAGAGTGATTATATTAAATCAACTCTTATCAAATGAAAGAGATTCTGTAAACAAATTAAGGCAGAATTAGAAAAACAAGATTGTAAGGCAAGGGAAATCAAAATTTCTGATGCTGAGATTAAAACTATAGACGGAGAAGAAAGGTTATTTTTCAGGGCAAAGATATAACAGATGAAGTCATAACATATGATGGTGTTTTAAAAAGGAGTTGGGATGTAGACATCAATTCACAGCGTGGAATGAAGATACAAGAATTTTTGGAGGGTTTAGGTTTATATGGAGATAATCCTGTTAAATCTCAAGAAGATTCACATTATAAATTTAAAATGCTTACAATATTGCAGGAATATTTTCCTGATATGATTCCACGATCAAAAATAATTCATAATAGTGAGGAATTAGAAGAATTTCTTAGTAAAAAATCAACTAGAGAAGAAAATACCACCCTAAATACTATCAATGAAGCTGCTAATATTGTAGGTGATATGTATAGTTTTATAGATAATATGTTTCCTCCTAAGAAACAAAATAAATTACCTTCTAAACAAGCTTGTTGGGTGATAAAACCAGAACATGGTACAGCTGGTAATGGTATTAAATTTATGAATAATGCTGAATTATTATCAAAAGCAGCAACATCAGAATTAACTTATCCGTTTATATTGCAAGAACGAATTATAGCTGACTTGTTCTTTGATGGTAATAATGAAAAAGACTCTAGCCATTTCAGAATAATATTATCAAGACAATCAGACGGTACATATGAATATTTGGGAGGTTTAAAAATTGGTAAAAGAGATTCACTAATATCTAATATAAGCTCTGATGCAGGTACATTAGTAACAGAGATACTAGATAAAAATGAAATCCCTCCAAAATTACTTCAAGATTTATCTCGTATAGCAGCTGGATTTAATATAAATCAAACTGGATTTGATGTTATAAAATCTAAAGATGGTAAATATTATGTTTTAGAACTTAATGATGGACCTGGGGTTACTGGGCCTCTTTTAAATAAACAAAATCTAGTCGAAAAATATATTGGAAGTTTTGCTGGGCGTTTAATGCAAGTGATGCAGAAGAATAGTATAGATAGAACAAAAACATGGCTATCTTATTCAAATGAAGTAGATGATAGATTGAATAGTAATGTTGTTCAAGAAGTAGCATAAATATGGCTAGATATAACTCCACCTAATAATGTCTCACATCCTAGCAGATAATTAATAAATATTTTATTTAAAATTAATAAATTTTATGTAATTAATTAAGTTAAATTAATTTTGAGGCTCGTATGAAGAAAAAATTGACAATAACTACTGCAACTTTAGCTGCTTTAATTGCTCAATCTAATAACATATCATTTGCAGCTACTAATGCTAAAGAGAAATGTTATGGTGTCTCCAAGGCAATGATGAATGATTGTGCTGCTTATGATGGATCTCATTCATGCGGAGGACAGGCAAAAATTGATTCTGATCCTGGTGAGTGGATTTACCTTCCTAAAGGAATTTGTAATAGATTAACTAATGGTTCTTTAACTGGAAGATTAATGACTGCAGAAGAAAAAAATAATAAATCTTAAATGCTTGATTCTATTATTTCGCTAAATAATAAATTTATTGTTTTTTTTAGGGTAAAATTTTTTACCTCTATTATTAAAGATATATCTCTTTTTGTTACAAGATTTTGGATTTTTGCTATATATATAAAATCTGCTCTTATTAAATCTAAAGATTGGGATAGAACTTTTTTAATATTTTCTGAACATTATAATTTGCCTATTTTAGGATATATATTACCGGCTATTTTATCATTTATTATTGAGGTGTTTTTTTCTCCTTTTATATTATTAGGGTTATTTTCTCGATTTTTTATTATCCCTCTTTTATTAATGACCTTAATTATCCAGTTATTTATATTTTCTAGCGTTATGCATATTTATTGGATTTTAATGATGTTTTTTATTATTGCTTATGGTTCAGGAAAAATTTCTCTTGATTATTTATTAATAAGGAAAACTCCAATTAAACATATTGGCTAATGTATGGTATTTCATTAAAAGAAGAATATTTTTCTTTTATATTAGATAATAATCCTCAAATAGATTTCTTGGAAATACATGCTGAGAATTTTTTTTGCTTTGATGCGAGTAGAAATAAATTATTATATGAAATAAAGCAACATTACTCTCTTTCTATTCACTCGGTTGGTTTATCATTAGGATCATCTGCAGATTTAGATTTAGAACATTTAAATCAGTTAAAAATATTATGCGATAAAATAGAACCAATATTAATCTCTGATCATTTAAGTTGGTCTAAATATAATAATTTTGATTTTAATGATTTATTACCTTTGATTTATGATGATGAATTATTAAATTTATTAGCTACTAAAATAAATAAAGTACAAAATATTCTTGGCCGTAAAATTTCTATTGAAAATCCTGCTAGATATATAAATTTTAATTGTAGTAAATATGATGAAACTGATTTTATCAATAAATTAATTGATAAAACTAATTGTTATTTATTAATGGATTTAAATAATTTATTAATCAGCTCTCATAATATTAAATTTAATCCAATTGATTATATAAATAAAATTAACCCTGATAATATCCAAGAAATTCATATAGCAGGTTCTCAATTTCTAAAGGATAAAAATATTTTTATTGATACTCATAATTGTCATATCTCAGATGAATTATTAAATTTATTTAAAGCTACCAATATAGCTAATGATAAATATATTCTTTATGAATGGGATAATAATTTACCAAATATTAATGTTTATCTGGATGAAATTAAAAATTTTAAATTACTAAATAATGAATAATAATTTTCAAAGAGCATTAAGAAACTATATATTATTTGATGATTTAGAAGTTTTTAAATTTGTAAATGAAGATAAAAGGGATAATTTAGAAATTTATAAAAATAATTTTTACGGTTTTAGGTTAAATTTTATATCTAAGCAATATTCTCAAACTAAATTACTCCTTGGTGATGCATATTTTATCCAATATGCAAAAAAATTTGTAAATTTATTCAAAGAAGAAAATCTTTCTAATTTGCTGGATATTTTTCCAGATTTTTTAAAAGATAATATAAATCTCTCTGATCTTGATTACTTATATGAATTCTTACTTTTAGAAAAATTAATTGCCTCACTTTATAATCAAAAAGATTTAGAAATAGAGCATAATAAAAATTTAAATAATGAAGTTTTAGAGAATGCTAATTTCAAATTAAAAAATAATGTATTTTTATATAAAGCCTCATACAATATTAAAGATATATGGTGCTACATAGTTGATATTAGTAAGGATCATAAAAAAACACCCGCCCCTAAAGTTATAAAGGGAAATTTTTATCATCTAATTACAAAAAAAGATAATATTATGATATTATCATTATCTAAAAAGGAGTTTGACATACTCTCTAAGAATAATATTAAACTTAATGAATTGGAAGATCCTAATAAGTTTTTGTTAGATTACTTTATTTTTTTGGATATTTGTTAGTTTTTGTTGGATTTCTCTCTGCAAATCTTTTACGAGATTTATTACTTATTAGAGAAATAATCTGAATCAAGTAACCAAATATAATTATTAAATAAGCAAGAATTTTATCATTAATCTCTTGATATGCATAAAAAGCTGCATAAAAAATAATAATTAAATTAAATGAAAATAATATCTGACCAATTCTATAGTTAATTATATATGATGAAAGTGATCTATTTTCAAATTTATGTCTGTGATCTTGCTCAATATCAACCATATCAATTATTTTCTCAGCTGATCCAGGAGCAATTTGTTCATATTCTTCTAATATGTAGCTCGGAGGAAGAATGTTATTAGGTTTATTATTTCTAAATTTATTGTTGCTTTTTTTGTAATTCATTTTTTTTATTTTTTAATGTTTTTTTAATGTCATTTGCCACATATTGCCAATCTGAATATAACGACCATTCAGTATTTTTATAGGGATTCTTGATAAATTTATCTAGGGTTAGAAACTGCCCTGATTTAAAGCCTGAAACAATTACTAATAAATATTTTTTTAGCATTTTATCTTCCCCTACCCTGAGATTGACCTCCTTTTACCCTTGAATCAGCAATTGCAGATAAAGGACCTTTAGTTGTTCCGTCATTTCCAATATCATTTATTAGATCTGCATTTATTCTTTGGGTAAGCTGAACCTGATTAATTGCTGGAGATTGAGGAGGGGAAATATCTTTTGATTGTTCTACATCATTTATCTTAAGATCTTTTAATGGTTTTCTTGAAACAAACATATCCATTATTGTACTTAATAATTTCTTTTCCTTTTCTGCCTTAGATAAACTGCTCTTGCTTAATCCTTCATTCCCAAGTGAGGGAGCAAGATCATTATTTTGAAAATTAGTTGCGTTAGATTTTTCTTTTTTTTTCTTTTGCTTTTTAATTAATCCAGAAAGAATCTTTAATAATTTTTTGATCTTTTTATTATCTCTTTCCTTCTCAATATCTTCTTCAGATAATTCTTCTAGCTGAACATCTTCATTAGCTGATATTTCTTCAGATTCTTTTTCATCCTTAGTTTGCTTACTCTCTATTTCTTCCTTAGTTTTTTCTAGAAAATTTTTATCATCTTCAATTTGATTTATCTCTTTTGTATCTTTTTTTTCAAATGATTTTTTATAAATATTATTATCTTTATCTTCAGACATAACAAAATTAAATAATTCTAGCTATGATTGTGTATTAATTCTTCAATTTTTTCAATCTCATATTTTAAAATTAAATCAATTTTATTTAATTTTTCAATCTTTCTATATGCATGCAATATTGTAGCATGGTCTCTTGAGTAATATTTTCCTATATCTGATAAGGATAATTTTGTAAGTTTTTTGCTTAAATAAATCGCTATATCTCTGGCAAAGACAATCTCTTTATTTCTTTTTTTAGATTTTATCTCTGATACAGAAATTTTAAAATGACTTGAGATAATTTTAATTAAATATTCCGGGTCAATTATAAGGTTGTTTTTCTTAGCAATAAAATCTTTTATAATATCAGAGATATTTTCTTTGGTTACTTTTTCACCTAATACATCTTGATGAATAATAATTTTGTTAATAGCCCCTTCAATTTCTCTTACATTAGAGAAATATTGTGATGCTAAAAACTCTATAATATCCCTTTCTATTTTATAGTTATTAATAGCAACTTTGTGATCAATAATTTTTTTTCTTAAGCTTTTACCAGGAGCTGAAATAGAGGATATTATACCTCCATTAAGTAATGATTTTAATTTATCATCTAAATTATGAAAATCATTTAATTTTCTATCACCAATAAATATTAATTTTTTATTATTAGCTAATAAATGATTAATTAAATTAATAATCTCTTGCTGAGTACCATTTTTTCCTTCAAGAAACTGAATGTCATCTAGAAGAAAATAATCTAAATCATATATTTTTTCTTTGAAGTTCATTAAATCTTTATTGGCAACAGATTTTGTGTAATAATATGAAAATCTCTCAGAGGTCAAAAATGTAAATGAAGCATTTGTTTTAGATATTTCATGCGCCAGAGCTGTTAGCAAATGGCTTTTTCCTAATCCTACTTTACTATATAGATATATTATATTTATTTCTGTTGAAATAGAGTTTTTTCTTAAAATTGACTGAATAGCCATTGAGGCTAATTTATTCTCATCTCCTATAGTAAAATTTTCAAATGTTAGTCTTGGATCAAGATTAGATGAAAATAGATCTTGGTTATCATTAGATTTTTTATTAGAATCAAAATCATTTATATTATTTGCTTCTTCTATTTTTAATATTTCTTGATTTTTTTCTCTAACAATTAATTCAAGATTGACTATCTTTGGTTTAAAACTCTTAATAATATCTTTTAATTCATCATATGAATTAACTATAAGCCATTCTTTTATAAACTCAGATCTTACCGATAAGGTGACTGACAAATCATCTTCCTCTTCATATTGCAGGCTATTATACCAACTATTAAATATTGATTCACCATGTATTGATCTTAATTCTTTTATAAAAGAATCAAATAAAAGGTTAAAATTATGTTCTGCTAGTTTTAACTTTGCTTCCATGGTAACCTTGAATGTTTCCAACCAGAAATATTTCCTCTGTGACATTGCTCATCAACATCACCCTCAAAACCGTCACTGATATTATATATGTTTTGATAACCTAGATTTTCCGATATCTCTGCAGCCTTTCTAGATCTTACTCCACTTCTACAGATAAACAATAATATGCTATCTTTGTTAATATTTTCTATAGATTTTATTTGAAATTGAAAATCATTATTAAAAGACATTTCTGGATATTCAAAAATAGGTATTTGAACATATTTAGATTTAAAACTCTCCAAATCTGGACAGCCTACAAATTGCCATTCAGCTGGAGTTCTTACATCAATAAGGTAAGAATTATCAGCCTCTAAATATCTTTCTATATCATTACTCAACAGTTCATTCATCACTTTAATTATTAACGGTATGGAATTGAATATCCTTGGTTTTTGCGCGGCATGATCTTGTGTGAATAAAGGGTCATGTGGCACAATATTCCATAATTTTTAGGACTTAATTTTTAAATAGTAAACAGTTTATTTTTTATTTTTAGCAAATAATTTTGTTGACATATTATTTTCCTTTTCTCCCCTATATTTTATTTTCTTACTTGAAGAAATTTTAAATTTATATTAGTTAATATCAACCAATAACTAATTATCTATATATGTTAGGAAGCAAAATTTACGAAGGAAAAGCTAAGATTTTATATAAAAACCCTGATAATGATTCTGAAATTTATCAATATTTTAAGGATGACGCGACAGCATTTAATAATCAAAAAAAATCTGTTATTAATAGCAAAGGTATTTTAAATAATTTTATCTCAGAATATATAATGCTTAAGCTAAGCAATGAAAGTGTTGATAATCATTTTATTAGAAGAATTGATGAAAGAGTCCAGCTAGTAAAAAAACTTGATATTATCCCTCTAGAGGTAATTGTTAGGAATTACAGTGCTGGAAGCTTTGCGCAACGTTTAAATGTAACAACTGGTAAAGAACTTAAAAAACCTGTTATTGAGTTTTGCCTAAAGGATGATGCTCTTGGAGACCCTCTAATTAACGAGGATCATATTCAAGCGCTTAATATAGCCTCAATCAAAGAGATTACTCATATTAAGGATCTTACCTTGGAGATTAATAATTTTTTAATAAAGATGTTTAAAAACATTAATATTAAGTTAATTGATTTCAAAATTGAGTTTGGCAGATCTATCGATAATAAAATTATTCTTGCTGATGAAATTAGCCCTGATTCTTGTAGATTATGGGATATAGATACTGGGGAAAAAATGGATAAAGATCGTTTTCGCTTAGATCTTGGTGACTTAGCTAAATACTACAGGATAATAGCAGAAAGACTAAATATTAATATAAATGAGGCTGAAAATGATTAAGATTTTTATTTACTTAGTAATTATTTTTTTTACATCATCATCTTTTGCAGATGATTATAAATTTATGACAAATTTTAAATTAAAGAAAAACAGCTCTAAATTTCACCTATCTATAGAGCATGACAATAATGATTATCAGTTTAATAAGATAAATAATATGAAAGATCTTAACCATCTTAATTATTCTGGCTATAGAAATGTTGAGGGCTTTAAGAATAACAAAAGAAAAGATGACATTACATTTGCCTCACTTGTAACTGGAGGCGGGTTTTTAATTATATTAACTGGTGCAGCAACAATAATTGCAGTTGCTAACGCATTATGATCTTTTAGCTTTATTTTTTATTGGGCTAAAGGAAAATCTATGATATTTTGTAACCCCAAATTTATCTATAGCCTCTAAATGTTCTTTAGTTCCATAACCTTTATTCTTACTCCATTTATATTCTGGGCATATTGCATCTAACTCTAACATTATATTATCTCTTACTTGTTTAGCTATAATAGAAGCCGCTGCTATTGATAGAGATAAACTATCCCCCTTAATAACAGCTATAGCATTTTCAGATTTTATCATCTTAAATTTGCCATCTATTAAAATATGATCTGCTTTCAGACTTAATC
Organism: Rickettsiales bacterium; assembly: GCA_965658435.1. Classification (GTDB taxonomy): domain Bacteria; phylum Pseudomonadota; class Alphaproteobacteria; order Rickettsiales; family JABIRX01; genus JADHLN01. The sequence goes on from CBFHSE010000034.1 coordinate 8,162, forward strand.
TATCAGATGCTTGTTGCATGGCAATTTTAGTAGCATTGAAGATGTTGACTTTATCTATGACATCATTATTTACTATTGTTTGAGAAAAAATTATTTGATCATTTTTAATAATTTTTTCATATAACTCAGATCTCTTTTTTTTACTTAATTTTTTTGAATCATTTATTTCACATATAAAATCTTGATCTTGCTTTAAAAATATAACTGCGGCTGCAACTACAGGGCCGCATAAGGGTCCCCTTCCTGCCTCATCTATTCCCGCTACTAAACCCTTCAAACTATTTTCTATTTTAAAATCAGCCATTTTTCGTTAATAATGTAATTTTATAAATATTATAATTGCCAATCTTGCAATAATTGCAAAAATATTTTATCATTTTACAAATGCACTCGTAGCTCAGCTGGATAGAGCGTCTGACTACGGATCAGAAGGCCGAGGGTTCGAATCCTTCCGAGTGCACCAAAAAATATTAATAATTTATAACTATTTAGTTTGAACCCTAAATTTTAAAAAACCAGGATTAACCATAATTATGGTTGCGCCGAAAAATATAAATATTATTCTGTAAAAAAAAATTAAATTGAGGATGAGCAAAAAAATCTTATTATTACCAGGAGATGGTATTGGACCTGAAGTTTGTAACGAAGTACAAAAAATTATTAATTGGTTTAATAGCAATCTTAATACAAATATTGAAATTGAAGAAGCTTTAATAGGTGGTATCTCCACTGATAATTATGGCAAACCATTAACTCAGGAAACAATTTCTTTGGCTCAAGAAGCTGATGCAATAATTTTAGGAGCTGTTGGCGGTCCTAAATGGGAAAATTTGGATATTTCAGTTAGACCAGAAACAGGACTTCTAGGAATTAGAAAGGAACTTGATTTATTTGCTAATTTAAGACCTGCTATAGTTTTTACAGAATTGCTAGAAAGCTCAACTTTAAAAAAAGAGGTTATTGAAAATCTTGATATTTTAATTGTAAGAGAATTAACAGGCGGCATTTATTTTGGTCAACCTAGGGGAGTTATAGAAAAAAACGGAGAAAAATATGGCTTTAATACTTTAGCTTATTCTGAAAGCGAGGTTAAAAGAGTTGCAAATATTGCTTTTGAAATAGCCGCAAAAAGAAAAAATAAACTATGCTCTGTTGATAAAGCAAATGTGTTAGAAGCTACTGAAATGTGGCGAAACATTGTTTCCGAACTTCACTATGAAAATTACAGAGATACAGAATTAACTCACATTTATGTTGATAATGCCTCCATGCAGCTAGTAAGAAATCCTAAACAATTTGATGTAATCCTAACCACAAATATGTTTGGTGATATTTTATCAGATACAGCAGCTATGCTTACTGGCTCACTTGGCATGCTACCTAGCGCATCTTTAGGAGAAGCTGACCCTAAAAACAATAAAAGAAAAGCTTTATATGAACCTGTTCATGGCTCTGCTCCTGATATAGCTTTACAAAACAAGGCAAATCCTCTTGCTACAATTTTAAGCTTTGAAATGCTACTTCGCTATTCATTCTCTCTTGTTGATATTGCAGATATGCTGAATAATTCGGTAAAAAATGTTCTAGCTGAAGGCTATCGAACGATAGATATCTCATCTGATAACACAAAAAATATTTCCACCTCTGAAATGGGAGATATGGTTATAAAGAAACTAACTGAATCATTATGAAAAAATTTTTAATATTTATTATTTTATTAGCCACATTTAATGCAAACGCTAACTTAGATTATGGTAATTTTAGAAAATCTACAAATAGTAATAGCGATGTTGGCTATAATATAATTAGCTGGAATAGTGAAGAAGGAATAAAGTTATTTGAAGAATCTTATTATAAAAAGGATTTTTATAATTTAGCTCATCATTTTGAGCCACAAATAAACCCTCTATATTGTGGTATAGCATCTATAACTATAATATTAAATGCACTTAATCAAGGAAGATATGATATTGAATCTTTAAACATCTCTAAAAGACCAAAAAAATATGGAGGCGAATATATTGAATTTAAAAAATATTCTCAAAACTCTGTTTTGAATAAAAAAACCGATAAAATTAAATCAAGAAAAGTAATTAACTTTAAAAAGAAACATAAATTATATAAAAAATATGATCCTGGATTAACTCTTTCAGATATCTCTGCAATTATGCAAAGCCACGATATAACTACTCAAACTTTTTATGCAAAACAAGATTTTAAATCTGGAATTTCAGAATTTAAGAAACAATTAATTAGAAATTTAAATGAAAAAAACCGTTATATTATCGCTAATTTTTATGGGCCAATATTTGGCGGTTTAACCGATGGCCATATCTCACCAATTGTGGCATATAATAGAAAAAAAAATAAAATACTTATATTAGAAGTAGCTGCTCATAAGCAGCCTTGGAATTGGGTAGATCTTGACTTATTTTACCAGGCTATGCAGAAGGTAGATATTGATAAACCACGTGGATTTATCATTGCTACTAAATAGATTTTTCTTTAACGTAACTAACTAGATCTTTAATTGTAGCTATTTTTAAATTATGTATTTTAGCAAATTCAATTAATTCAGGTAACCTTGCCATTTTTCCATCATCTCTCATTATCTCACAGATCACTCCAGATGGATTTAGCCCAGCTAATTTTGCAATTTCTACAGCAGCTTCTGTATGACCTGGCCTTTCAACTACCCCCCCCTTAACTGCTCTCAAAGGAAATATATGACCAGGGCTTGCAAGATCTTTTTTAGTTTTTGTAATTGCTGCTTTTATAGTTTCTGCTCTGTCATATGCAGAAATTCCAGTTGTAATATTTTCTTTAGCTTCAATGGATATTGTAAATGCAGTTTTAAATTTTGCTTGATTATTAGCTACCATCTCTGGTAACTCTAATTCCTCTACTCTTTTATCACTTAGAGCAAGGCATATTAAACCTCTGCCATATTTGGCCATAAAATTTACTTTATCTGCATCTGCAAACTCAGCAGCTATAACTAAATCACCTTCATTTTCTCTATTTTCATCATCAATAATTATAAATAAATTACCTGATTTAGCCTCAACTATAATTTCGTCTATTGTTGCTAATTTAACATTGGTCTTCATGATAATTTTTCTAGATATTTCGCCAATATATCAACTTCAAAATTAATTTCACTTCTTAATCTCAAATTTTTTAAATTAGTCTTTTTCCAAGTAATAGGTATTATATTAACTTCAATATTATTTTGAGTTATTTTATTAACTGTTAATGATACTCCATTTAAACATATAGACCCTTTATCTATTACATATTTTAGATAATTTTTTGGAAGAGTTATCACAATTAAATAAGATTCAGATATTTTATTAATTTTTTCAATTATGGCAATATTATCAATATGACCAGAAACCATGTGGCCATCAAACCTACCATTAGCAATCATCGCAAACTCTATATTAACTTCATAATCTATATGCCAGTTTTTTATTATTGTTCTAGATATAGTTTCTTTAGAAATATAAAATGAAATATTTTTATTCGATAATTTTGTAACAGATAAGCAAACTCCATCACATGATATTGATTGACCAATATAAATTTCATTCTCTGTGTTAATTTCTAGAGTGACTTCTATATCATCTGCTATTTTATTTATTTCTTTTACTTTACCAATATCAGTAATAATACCTGTAAACATTATTTACCTATACAAAAACTACTGAAAAGCTTATCTAAAATCTCCTCAATGTCAATTAAACCAGTAATTCTTCCAATAATATTACTTGCTCTTCTTAAATGTTCAGCAATTATTACTAATTCAGCATCTAGATTAATTTTTTCTAGCTCATGCGCTAATTCTTCACATAATTTATGCTGTCTTTGATTTGTGATATAGTGATTTTCCTCTATATTATATATATCTTTAATTTTCTTTTCTAAGCAAGATAATAATTTATCGACCCCAATTTGCTCTTTAAGAGAAATCTGTAAATCTGCCCAATTTGCATTTGCCTTTTTTAAGTCAATCTTATTAATAATTTTTATTAATTTACCCTGCTCTAAATAAGCATAATTTTCATATTCTTCTAAATTATCTGCAGGAATCATTAAAATAATTAAATCTGATGTTGCTATTTTTTCTTTAGCTTTATTTATGCCTATTTGTTCAATTTCATTATTTGTTTCTCTAAATCCTGCTGTATCAATTAAACTTACCTGAAACCCTGCAAGATCTACATTAACTTCTATCGCATCTCTAGTTGTTCCTGCTATATTGGTAACAATAGCAACGTTTTTTTTTGCTAATGAGTTTATTAAAGATGATTTTCCTGCATTACTAGGCCCTATAATAGCAATTTTTATACCACTTTCTATTAATTTAGGGATATCTTTATCTTTATTTATCCTTTCATTTATTTCAGTAATAATATTAACCAGTTTTTTTCTAGCCTCCTCAAATGCAGCAGGATCTAAGTCATCTTCTGGAAAATCTATAAAAGCTTCAAAATAAGCTCTCATATTTACAAGATCATCTCGTATTTTATTAAAATATTTGCTGTTTTCTCCATATAATTGCTTTAAAGCTATTTGAGATTCATTTCCGGTTTTTGCTTTTATTAAACTATCTATCGCCTCTGCTTGTAGTAAATCAATTTTATTATTTAAAAATGCCCTTTTGGTAAATTCGCCTGGATTTGCAAAACGAAAATTAGGTATTTTTGCTAATTCATTAATAATTTTTTCATATATTACTTGGCTACCATGATGAGATATTTCTATTACATCTTCTCCTGTATAACTATTTGGCCCTTTAAAAAAAGTTAAAAGCACCTGATCTATTGCTTGCCCAGATTTTTTTAAATCTATTAAATATGATTTTCTTGGTGCAAGATTTTTTTTTATAGTGAAATAGCTAAAAAATTCATCAAGATTATTACCTGATATTCTTATAATTATAGAACTAGATCTTATAGTTGCGGTTATAGGAGCAAATATGTTATGCATTTTTACTTGATAAAACTTAGTTTTTTATTTAACAATTCATGATAAATCATAAATACTCGTTATACAATGGCTGACATGAAAATTCTTAGTGGCAACTCAAATAAAAAACTTGCTAGCGAAATTGCAAAAAAACTTAATTCATCATTAGTTAAAGCCACAATTAAAAGATTTTCTGATCAGGAGATATTTGTAGAGATTCATGAAAATGTTCGAGGAGAAGATGTATTTGTTATACAATCAACATCTTGCCCTACTAATGATAATATGATGGAACTTCTTATTTCTATAGACGCGTTAAGAAGAGCTTCAGCTAAAAGAATAACTGCCGTAATACCTTATTATGGCTATGCAAGACAAGATAGAAAACCAGGGCCAAGAACACCAATTACGGCAAAATTAGTTGCTAATCTTTTAACAATAGCTGGAGCAGATAGGGTTTTAACGATAGATCTTCATGCTGGTCAAATTCAGGGTTTTTTTGATATTCCACTAGATAATTTATATGCTGCACCTATTTTCGTAAGAGATATAAAGAAGAGCTTTGATCTTAATAATACTGTGATTGTGTCACCCGATGTTGGTGGTGTTGCAAGAGCAAGAGCGGTTGCAAAAAAATTAAATCTTGATCTTGCTATAATTGATAAAAGAAGAGAAAAGGCAGGAGTTTCAGAAGTAATGAATATTATAGGAAATGTAGCTGATAAGGAGTGTATATTTATTGATGATCTTGTAGATACTGCTGGCACATTATGTAATGCTGCAAAAGCTGTTAAAGATGCTGGAGCAAAATCTACTAACGCATATATTACTCACGGAGTTTTGTCTGGTGCTGCTATTGAAAAAATTAGTTCTTCTGTTTTAGATAAGCTTGTTATAACAGATACAATCGCTAATGATGATAAGGCAGAGTTTTTGCAGAACCTAAAAATTATCTCTACATCATCTTTATTAGCTGAAGCAATAGATAGAATATCTCATGAAAAATCTGTATCAATATTATTTGATTAAATTTATCTTGCAATTTAGATAAAAACACATATTTTTCGTGACTTACGTAATTATAAAATCATGTCTAATATATTCAATTTAGTAGCAGAACAAAGAACTAAAACTGGAAAGTCAGAAGCAAAAAAACTAAGAAGCGCCGGTAAAATTCCTGCAGTTATTTATGGCCCTAATAAAGAGCCAAAATCTGTGTCTGTTGATTATAAAATAATTACAAAAAGATTTCATCAAGGAAGATTTTACACTCAATTATGTGAAATTGAACTAGCTGGCAAAAAGATACAGGTTATACCTAAGGATCTCTATAGACACCCAATCACTGACAATGTAGAGCATGTTGATTTTTATGAATTAGATGAAAAATCTAAAATCAAAATAAAATTACAAATTACTCTCAAAAATTCTGATATATGTACCGGAATAAAACAAGGCGGTATTCTTAGCCACAGTGTAAGAAAAATAGAAGTAGCTTGTCTACCTAAAGATATTATAAGCGAAATAGCTATTGATGTTAAAGATCTTGAATTAGGACATTCAATTCATATTTCTGATATAGACTTACCAAAAGAAGTAGAAATCTTATCAAATATTGACCAAGCTTTAGTTGCTGTAGTTGGAAAAAAATCTTCCATAGCAGAAGAAGATGAGGAAAATAGCGAAACTGAAAATGGAGAGGAGGAGAAATCTGAAGATAAGAATGCTGAGAACAGTGAAGAAAATAAAGAGCAAGCTTAGATAAAGATGTTTCTTATTGTTGGGCTTGGAAACCCAGGTGATGAATATAAAAACAATAGACATAATATTGGCTTTAAATTCATAGATTATCTCTTAGAAAGCAGTAGCAACACTAAAATTCAAAAAAAATTTAATGCCATTATCGCTAAAATATTTTTAAATGATCGTGAAGTTATTTTATTAAAACCTCAAAACTACATGAATAATTCTGGATTAGCTGTTAAGGAAGCCTCTCATTTTTTTAGAATAAAATCAGAAAATATTATTGTTATACATGATGAATTAGACCTTAAATTCAATGAAATAAAAACTAAATTTTCAGGTGGAAGCGCTGGTCATAATGGCCTAAAAGATATTGATAAACATATTGGTAATAATTACCACAGAATTAGAATAGGAATTGATCACCCAAGAAATTTAGAAAATTCTAATATTGAAGTTGCAAATTATGTACTTCAGAATTTTAATCTTAATGAGTCAAAATTAATTGAAGATATTTTACATAAATCCCAGATAGAATTAAATAAAATTTTAAATAGTTCTTAGATATTCTATATTACTCATATCAACATTCCCTCTGTAAGCTTCGATTTGGTCAGCAAATCTATACTCAATATCTCCTGGTTTACATTCCCTTGAGTTTTTTAATGCTAATATCTTAAGAAGATATCTTCTCTTTGATTCTTGACCTGTTATTTCATTCGCTTTTCTTAAAAACTGTTTTTCAGCTATAAGCTTCTGCATTTCAGCTAAATTTTTATTAGATTCAAATTGAATATCCACATATTTATAATATTCTTTTTCTTCTTCATATGTTTCTGGTTTATCTAATAATAATAATATATAATGATGTGATTTCATTTTAGAATAGATTCTTTCCCTTGATTCTTGGCAAATATTTTTATTTTCTGCAAATTTTTTATCACATTCTCTAATTAAATCTCTATATATTTCTATCTCTTCTTTTATTAAGGTATAATTATTACATTGATCAAATTCTTTAGCATAATTAAGTAATATACGAGCCTCATTATCATTACTACTTATTGAATTTATAATGCTTAATAAGCTTTTCAACTGTTCTTGATTAATATTCCACTTATTTTTTTCGATATTATAACAAATTTATAGATGGGATTAAAGCAATATGTTTTTTAGAACTAATTTTTCAGCCCTTGCCAAATTTTCTTTAAGTCATTATCTATTTCAAAATAATCTAAAATACGCCCTACTGTGTGATTTACCATTTCTTGAAGGTTTTTAGGATTATTATAAAACGCAGGTACTGGTGGATATATAATTGCTCCCATATCAGATAGCAATTTCATATTATTTAAATGAATTGAATGTAATGGGGTTTCTCTAACTGCAAGTAGGAGTTTTTTTCTTTCTTTTAAAATCACATCAGCTGCGCGGCTAATTAAATTATCACTATTTGCTGTTGCTATTTGAGACATAGTTCTTATAGAGCATGGCAATATTATCATACCATCTGTTTTATATGAACCACTTGAGATACATGCAGAAATATCTTTGGCTGGATAGTTCTTATCTGAAAGCTTAACTATATCTTCTGCATTAACACCTAACTCTGCTTTAATCGTTATATATGCTGCTTTAGAAACAATTAAATGAGTTGTTATATCATTTTTAGAATTGCAATATTCAAGCAATGTTTTCGCGTAAATAGCTCCACTTGCTCCAGTTATTGCAATTATTAAATTCTTCATTTTTTAGGCAGCTGAATCTTCAACTAAATTCGCTGAATTAGTAAGATTTTCTTCACTAGCTATTTCAGTATCTTCCATACCTAAAGCTGTTTTATATATCTCTATCATGCTTTCTTTTTCGTAAAGCTCACTATCATCAAGCTTTCTAATTTTTAATATTTCACGCATGATTTTTGGATCATAACCAAAACCCTTAGCTTCTGCAAATACTTCTTTTATATCATCGGCTATGGCTTTTTTATCAGCTTCTAATTTTTCAATTCTCTCTACATAATTTTTTAGATGACTCCCATCTACACCATTTACTGTTTTTGTTTCAGACATTTCAAACTCTTTTTAATTGATTACAATATTAATTTTGTTTAATTTATACTAAATGATTTAAATTGCAAAATGAAGTTTTTTGTTATTACAGGAGAGCCATCAGGAGATAAATTAGGAGCAGAGATTTTTAAAGTTATAAATAAGAAGATAGATAATATTAAATTAAAAGGTGTTGGTGGTAGTGAATTAAAAAAATTAAATTTAGAAAATATTTTTCCCCAAAAAGACATAAACTTAATGGGTTTTGCTGAGGTTCTTCCTGTATTACCTAAAATTATTGCAAGAATAAATCTTACTGTTAAAGAGATAGTCAAAGAAAGACCTGATATTATTATTACAATTGATGCTCCAGATTTTAATTTTAGAGTAATAGATAAATTAAAAAAAATAGGTTACAATCATAGTAAAATAATTCATATAGTAGCTCCAACTGTTTGGGCTTACCGAGAATATAGAGCTAAGAAAATTGCAAATCTTTATGATAAATTGCTTGTTTTACTTCCATTTGAACCTCAATATTTTTTGAAATATGGTTTAGATACTAAATTTATTGGTCATCCATTATTAGATAAAAAAAACTTGTTAACTAATGATTTACATAAAAAATATAATATTACTAAAAAAGAACCTATAATTGTAATTACTCTTGGCAGTAGAAAACAAGAAGTTGAAAGATTTTTACCAATTATAATAAAAAGCCTAGAGTTATTTGAAGCAAATAATATTCATGCAACTATTATATTTCCAATTAATAAGCGTTTTAATGATCAAATCCTTGAAAATAAAGATAAAATAAAACAAAAATTTCATCTC
>CBFHSE010000035.1:0-16869 GCA_965658435.1 Rickettsiales bacterium
AAATTTTTTTTTGAAATATTTGTAAAAATTGGCACAGTTACAACACCAATCATTTGGCAGGCAAAATCACATATCAACCAATTAGGCGAAGAATCACAAAAAAGAGCAATTTTATCACCCTTTTTTAAACCATGCAAAATTAAATTTTCCGACAAGGAAAAAACCTTATTTGAGAAATCTTTAGTAGAATTTACAAGCCAAGAACCATTTTTAAGATGGTTTGTGAATTTATTATTATTTTTATTTTTTGAAATATAAATAGCTAAATCAGCTAAAGTTTGAATGGCAGTAAAATTCATTTTTTAAATATAATTATTAAACTCTATATCTTAGAGAAAGAAAAATTCAATTGAAAAAACTATTTTTTTTTATTAAATAAGGCTTAAATTCAACTTAAGTAATCATGCCTTTAAAATGCGGAATAGTTGGCCTACCTAACGTTGGTAAGTCTACTTTATTTAATGCTTTAACAAACACACAAAATGCCGAGGCCGCAAACTTCCCTTTTTGCACCATAGAACCAAATTCTGGCATTGTAAATGTTCCAGATGAAAGACTTAACAATATTGCAAAACTTGCAAATTCACAAAAAACAATCCCAACCACTCAAGAATTTGTAGATATAGCAGGATTAGTTGCAGGGGCATCAAAAGGTGAAGGATTAGGCAATCAATTTTTAGCAAATATCAGAGAAACTGATGCAATAATTCATGTAGTACGCTGTTTCGAAGATGATGATATAACTCATGTTTCAGGCTCGATTGATGCAATACGCGACCTTGAAATTATTGAAACTGAATTAATTTTAGCTGATTTAGAATCCTTAATTAAAAAGTCAGCAAATTTAGAAAAAAAAGCCAAAAACAACCAAGATGCTAAAATAGAATTAACTCTAATTCAAAAAATTATAGCCCTACTTGAACAAGGAATTGCAGCAAAAAAAATAGAATTATTAGAAGAAGAAAAAATAATTTTTAAACAATTACAATTACTTAGCAGCAAAAAAACACTCTATATATGCAATGTTGCAGAACATGAAATTAACGAAGGCAATGCTGAAAGCAAAAAAGTCCAAGAATATGCAGAAAAAAACAATGAGATCACTGTAAATATCTCAGCAAAAATTGAAGCAGAAATATCTCTTTTAGAAGATGAAAATGAAAAAAAAGAATTTTTAAAAGAAATAGGTCAATCAGAAATAGGGTTATCAATAATAATAAAAGAAAGCTATAAATTATTAAATTTAATTAGCTTTTTTACTGCAGGAGAAAAAGAAGCAAGAGCATGGACAATAAAAAAACACTCAAAAGCTCCTCAGGCAGCAGGAGTAATCCACACAGATTTTGAAACAGGTTTCATCAAAGCCGAAACAATCTCATATGCTGATTACATAAGTTTTAATGGCGAAAAAGGTGCCAAAGAAGCAGGTAAATTAAGACAAGAAGGAAAGGAATATGTAATAAATGACGGTGATATATTACATTTTAAGTTTAATAATTAAAGATAAGGCCTAACCCTAGAGGAAAGACCTTATAACCCATAGCAACTTTCACTAGCTTATAATCATGCTTTCTTACAATTCAACTATAACTATATTTTTTTTAGTTGTAAAAACAACAGCTTCACACCATATAATTGCAGCTTAACTTTTAGATAGAACTATTAAAGATGGTAAAGGTGGTATATTTTCAGTGAATTTAGGCCATCTTGTGCTAGGTTTTGCAAAACTTGACCCACTTGCCGGATGCTGAATTGCTAAAAATAAACTTTGATTATCAGGTGAAAATTCAGGACCACACACTTCAGAGCCAATTGGTGTATTAAGATAGCGTGTTAAACTATTATTTTTTAGATCAAATTTATAAATACTATCTGAAATATTTCGTGTTTTTTCCATTCCATCTGTAGCAATCCATAAATTACCTTTTTTATCAAAAGTTAAATTATCAGGATTAGCAATTACATTACAAGACTCTTCATAATTTGAGGCATCTAAAGCAATATTCCATCTCATAATATCTGCATCATGCTCATTAACTGGATCAATTTCTAAAATATAACCATAAATATTGGGGAAATTATCTTGAAAAATATCTTTCTTTGATTTTTTGAAATTATTTGTAAGAGATATATAAATCTTATTACTCTCCGGCGAAACAACAATACCCTCAGGCCTATCTAGAGCAGTAGCACCAACATGTTTAGCGGCAATTCTAGTATCAATGTAAATATCTGCTTTGTCCACAAAGCCATTTTCTTCAGTTAAACCATTTTGACCAAAAATTAATGGTATCCACTCTAATTCACCATTCTCATAGAATTTTGCAACATATAATATTCCTTCATCTAATATATCTGGATTAAAGTTAACAGAGTCATATTTTTCTTTTGAAACAAATTTATATAAATGCTCAAAATTTTTATCATCTGTAGAATAAACAACTACATGACCAGATTTAGCTATCTTAACGGCTGCCCCCTCATGAAAAAACCTACCTAAAGAAGTCCTTTTAACAGGGGGATTTTCAGGCTTAAAAGGATCGATCTCAACTAAATAGCCAAATTTATTATATTCTCCATTATTATTAGTTATATCTAATCTTTTATGAATTTTTTCAAAACCATATTTAGATTTATTTTTAAAATCATATGCTTTTAAACTAGCTCTCTCTCTTTCATCTTTATTCTCACCACCAAACATCATATTAATATTTTCTTCAGCAATTAATATAGTCCCCCAAGGGGTTTTACCGCCAGCGCAATTAGCAAAACTGCCATATACAAACTCACCATTTACATCATGCTTTGTTTTTAACCGAGAAGCTCCTCTTGCATAACCTTTAATTTCACATAAATTATTAGTTGGTGTAATCCTTCTATTATAAATAGAATTTTTATTAATTCTCCATTTACCAGAAATTTTCTCAACTTCAAATATAGAATGCCCCATAGTCTCAAAAGCTATCTCTAGAGCTTTAACTTTATTATTTCTTAAAAACTCAGGTGGAAAAATTAATTCAGGCTGAGTATATTCATGATTCACACATAATAAACCCTTATTATCCTCACCCTCAAAAGGCATAAATGCCACATAATCATTATTATATCCATAACATTCCCTTATCAAAGATAGAGAAGGATTATAAAAATCATAATTATTTTCTGAAAATAAATTTTCACCAAATGACACTAATAATTGATATTTATAACCAAGATGAGTTTCTATAGTTTTACTTATCTTGGGTATAAGACCTGCATATTTAACCTTAAAAGCGAAAGCCCTATTTGCAAAATTAGTTGAACAAATAGACAAATAACTAATTGCAGAAGCTTGAATAAATTTTCTTCTTGATATATTCACAATATTTTTAAACCTATTTAACTTATTATTAAATGCAATTTAACAAAATTAGCAATATCGAAGATGATTGGTTACAAAATATAATCAAAATATCTGATATTGGCTATTGGCAGTTAAATTTAAAAAGCAAAGAAATAAAATGGTCAAAGCAAATATATGATATTCATCAAAAAGATTATAATTTCCATCCGACAATTGATAAAATAAAAATTTTTTACGACCAAACAGATCTCAACTCACTTAAATCATTAATTATTAAAAATTATAAAAATAAAAATAAATTTACATTTAAATTAAAATATATTCCCAATAATAAAACGATACATCATTTAGAAGCAGATTGTCAGTTTATATTTCAAAACAATAATTATTTATTAGTAGGTACATTAAAAGATATTTCACACATCATCAAAAAATCAAAAAATCTAGTAAAAGAATCTAAACAGCTAGAAAAACTAATAGATCATGCAGAAATTGCCAAAGGCCTTATCACTCCAAAAGGAAATTTCTTAAAAACCAACAAATCTCTTTCAGAATTATTTGGTTACAGTAAAGATGAGCTATTAAAAATGAAACATCAAGATATAATCTATCCTGATGATCTTGAAATATCTAAAAATTTTATTGATAAAATAATTAAAAACAAAATTAACTCTTTTCAACTAGAAAAACGTTATATACACAAAAATGGCCATATTATTTACTGCCTGAAAACCATCACAGTTCTTAGAAAAAAATCTGGCCTACCTACTGAGTTAATCATAGAGTTAGTAGATATTACATCTCACAAAATAAATGAAAAAGAATTAAGCAAAACATATGATAACTTAAATCTAGCAACAGAATCAGCAGATATTGGATTATGGGATTGGAATCTAGAAAATGGCAAAGTGTTTTACAGTGATAAATGGTGTGCAATGCTTGGCTATAAAGCCCATGAAATAAAGCCTCATTTTAGCAGCTGCGAAAAAATTCTACACCCGGACGACAAGCCAATAATAATGAAGAAATTGCAAGATTATTTTGATAATAAAATCAGTAAATATGAAGCTCAAATAAGGTTAAAAAACAAATCAGGAAATTGGTCATATATTGTGACAACTGGTAAAGTAACTAAAAAAGATGCTAATAATAAACCCCTTAGAATGATAGGTACCCATATTGATATTTCTGCACAATTGCAAAATAGCAATATATTGCATGATATTTTTAACATTTCATCAAGTAAAAATCTCTCAAGTAAAAATAAAATAAGCCATATAATTGAGAAAACATGCAATTATCTAAATATGCAAAATGCTTATATCATCAATATGCAGAATCAAAAACCTAAGATAATTCATAAATATCAAACAACCAAAAACAACTTATATATAGACAATAAATTTCTTAATTTTTGTTACAATAAAAACGAAATCATAAATATGAATAACTGCAATAAATTTTCCTCTAAAAATAATTTATCATCTTTTATTTCAATTCCAATATATGTTAACAGCAAAAATTATGGAATTATTTTAATAATTGGAGAAAATAGTAAAAAAAAATATAACAAAAATGCAAAAGCAATTTTAAAATTAATATGCTTATGGATTTCTGAACAAATAAAACATGAAATTCAAATCGAAAAATTAAAAAAATCAGAAAAAAAATTAGAAATTTCTGTTAATAAATTAACAGAATCTAACGAAGATCTTGATAGGTTTGCCTATATGGCTTCACATGACCTTCAAGAACCTTTACGTATAATATTAAGCCTAACAGAAATTATAAAAAATAGATATGGCAATAATTTTGACAAAAAATTATCAAAATATTTTAATTATATTTACAATGCTGCTCATGATATGAGATCTCTTATAAAAGATTTATTAGATTATTCAAGAATTGATGAAAATAAATATAGCAACTCAAATATTAACCCAAAAAACATTATAAAAGATATAATACTAAGTTTTGAAACATCTATTAGCAATATTGAAAAAAATATTATAATAAATAACATACCAGAAATAATTCACATTAACTCTCTTTTATTTCAATTATTAATTCAAAATTTATTAAGTAACGCCATAAAATACCAACATCCAAAAAGAAAATTAAAAATTACAATTTCAGCAAAAGAAAATAACAATAATACAGAATTCATTATTAAAGATAATGGCATTGGAATTGAGAAAGATTATTTTACTACAATTTTTGAACCTTTTAAGAGATTAAACACTAAAACAATATCAGAAGGTTCTGGAATAGGATTAGCAATTTGCAATAAAATAATAAAGAAATTTAACGGCACAATATGGGTAAAATCAGAGATAAATCAAGGATCAGAGTTTCATTTTACCATTCCTAATAAACCTATTTAAGAATTTCTAATAAATCTAGAGTTTACAACTATTTTTTTGGCCTTCTTAATAATTCCTAATTTATGAATTGATATGTTTAACTGATCAATTAAAGGAAAATATATCAATAAATCTTCGCCAAGATCAGAAATTAATTTCTCAATTAGATTATAATCTTTATTATATAAAAAACCGTCTATTTTTTTAACAATATTATCATAATCTATAGTATAATTTACATCATCATTTTTAACAGCATCACCAGGATCAAATTCTATTTCTAAGCTTATTAATATATCACATTTAGATTCTTTTTCATGTGGATATACCCCCAAAATTACCTTAGCTTGATATTCTTCAATTATTAACTTCATTACAAAGATTTAAATCACTATTAATATCTAAATTATTAGGTCTTGCTCCCATATTCACAACAATCTGTCCTGCTATATAATTGGCATTATTTGCTGCTGAAAAGAAATCATTTTTTTTAACTATTTTAGCTAAAAAACCTGCTGCAAAAGAATCCCCTGCACCAGTACTATCAATCGCTTTTAATTTTCTAGTAGGAACATTAAAATATTCTTCTTCTAATATAACTACCGCTCCTTCGATATTTTTAGTAATTATTATAGATTTGATATTGCTATTTTTAATTTTATCCTGAAGGATTTTAATCTTAGATGGCTCACTTAAGTCAATATTATAACAAGATTTAATTTCGTCTTCATTAGCAAAAATTAAATCTACATAATTATCACATAAAAAATGAAATTTTTCAAAATTTCTTTCCACACAAAAAGAATCAGATAAAGAAAAAGCTATTTTTATATTTTTGCTTTTTGCATCTTCTATAAATGGAATAATTTCATTAACTGTATTATTATTATCCCATAAATAACCCTCTAGATATATATATTTCAAGTCAGAAAACTCTTCTAATATTCCATCTTTAATCATTATATCTGATGCACAACCTAAATAAGTACACATTGTTCTTTCACCATCTGGAGTAATCAAAATAATTGATTTAGCAGTATCAGAATTTAAATTATTATTTACATTTAAAAATTTAACACCTGCTTCATCTAGCTCATCTGCGTATTTTTTACCATAATAATCATTAGCTACATTACCAATAAATGCGGCATTGATATTCTGCATTTTAAGTAAAAAAGCCGTGTTTGCGGCTGACCCACCTGAAGATAAAACAAAATCAAAATTATTTTTTTTTAATATATCTAGAATGTTATTTATTTGTTCTATATCACATAAAATCATAGAACCTTTAACAAGGTCTAAATTATCTATAATATCATCAGAAACCTTGCATAACAGGTCACAGATTGCATTACCAATTGTAAGTATTTCAGTCATTATCTATTTTTTCTACAAAAATACATTTTAAAATGATTTATTCAACTTTTCTTTTAGGACTCATTTTGAGCTTTTGGCAAGCTTGATCTGCCAGGAATATATGGTTCCTGAGTAGGGATATGTATTTGTTTTAATAATTTCTTGGTAAAAAACTTATCTTTATAATAAATAATTTTCTTACTTTTGATTGGAGGACTTGCCTCAATAAGTAAAATTTGCTCCTCTCTTGGTAAATTTATAACCTCTTGCGGCAATAATAAAGCTCTTTGAGTTTCAGAAACATGTAATGAACGTGAGGCTGGATTTAAATCAAAAAACCTAGGTTTGTTCTGCGATTCCTGAGTAACCGTCTTATTACCAATTAACTGAGAAATTAAATTAGCTGTTTCTACGTTATTTGCCGCAAAAGTAACACGATATGTTGAATTAGATAAAAATGAATTCATTCCTGATTCCTCATAAATACCCTTTAATTGTTCAGTATCTTGAATTATCAGAAATAACCTAACTTTATAACCTCTAAAATAAGCTATCCCTGTTTGAAATTGTTCCATTTTACCTAAAGTTGGAAACTCATCCATTACATACATCACCCCATATTTATCTTTCTTTGTTGGCATTTTTGCTGATAATGCAGCAGCAGTTTGCTGGTAAAATATTTTCATTAATGGTTGCAATCTCTTAATATTATCAGGAGTTAGACCAACATAAACAGTTGTAGGTATTTGCTTAAATGTTCTAACATCAAAATCACTTCTTGCCGTAGTTGCATCAATTAAAGGATTAGCCCATAATTCAAGAGATGAATTTGCAGTAGAGATAACACCTGATCTTTCTTTATCCGCCTTTTGTAAAAAAGCTGCAATATTCATATATGCTACAGGATGAATATCTTTACCCATTGTATCAAGAACAACTGCCAAATTATAAACAACATCATCACTTCTTAAAGTTCTTACCACCTCACCAAAAGACTTAATCTTAGAATCATCTGCAATTAAATATAGCATTACCCCTACAATCAAACTTCGTGATTCATTTTGCCAAAATTCTTGCTCGGGTAGAAGCAAATTTGCAATTTTTTGGACATCATCAACCATTTGCCCCATATTTCTACTCACAAAATCAAGAGGATTATAACAATGGCTAACACCCATAGGGTCAGCAGGGTTCCAAAGAAAAACTCTTTGTTTTAATTTTTTTTGTCTATAACCAGATGTTAACTCATAATTTTCCAGCTTAATATCATGAACCAAAACAGAATCACGCCAAAATAATAAATTAGGTATAACAAAACCCACACCCTTTCCAGATCCAGTTGGTGCAAATAATAAGGTATGTTGAAAGCCATCTGCAATAAGATATCCTGAGTTATCTCTTCCCAATAAAATCCCGTGTTTAGATCGAAGCTTGGCTTTTTTCTTATCTTTTTCTGTTGCCCATCTTGCATCTCCATGAATTTTTTCTTTTGCTTTAAATGGTCTAAAATCCAATATTGGGGCCCTAAATAAGAAAAATAATAATAACAATGTTCCTGATGGAGCAAAAGTTGAAATTCTTAACTTAAGCAGAAAATAATCTTTAGTTTCAAGAGTAATATTATCTTTATATTGGTACCAAAACTGCCAATAATACTCAAAATATTTCCATAAAAGTAGTATTTTTTTTTGTATATTACTTTGATTTAAAACAGCCTGTAACTTTCCAGGACCATTAATCATTAATATTGCACCTCCTGTTGTTACCAAAAAACATAAAAAAATTAAAGTACTAAATAATATGAAAAATATGATAAAATTCTTAACTCTATAATCCATAATAAATCACCAACAACCTATTAATTAAAATATTATATTTTTTAATCACAGCTCAGTACCCTCAAGTTTTACCCCTAATCTTTTCAGATCATCTAAACCTTTAAAATAAATTTGAGATACAAATCTTTTACCTTTTTCTCCTCTCTTTAATTGAACAATAACATCAATAACATTATAAATATATTCTGCAATTTGCTCTGGTGGTATCCCTAAACCAGCTTGCATAACCATCAATTTTAATTGCTCTTTTGCCATATCAGGAGTATCAGCATGTAAAGTCGATATTGAACCCGGATGACCAGTATTAATGGCTCTTAAAAAGCTAAATGCTTCAGAACCTCTTAATTCCCCGACTATTATTCTATCTGGTCTTAAGCGTAAACATGCTTCAATCAAGTCCTGAGTGGTAACATTAGCTCTGCCCTGACCTCCTTTGGAAGCCAATAAATGAACTCTATTTGGATGATCAAGGTCAACTTCTCTAGCATCCTCAACTGTAATTAATCTCTCATCCTTAGGAATTGATCTCAATGCTGCATTAGTAAATGTTGTTTTTCCTGTTGATGTACCACCACTAATTATTATATTTTTTTTATATAAAACAGATTTATGCAAAAATGACTTAATATCATTATTTTTTAAATATCCTGCTAATTCTATATCTCTTTCATCTACTGTTTCCTTATAAGTGGTACTTTCAAATGCTCCCATTCTTTCATAATCATCTAAAGTCCATTTTAAAGGGGATTGCTTTCTTATAGAAAAAATCACCGTGCCAGGCTCACAAGCTGGTGGAATGACAATTTGGACACGATAACCTGCAGGCAATGTAGCAGATAAAATTGGATTTTCCTCACTTATTCTTTGATCAGTTGACTGAGCAATCAATTTACTAAGACCTATTAAGTGATTTTGAGAAAACTCTTCTAATTTTACCTTAACAATATCACCCATCTTTTCAACCCAAGCCTCACCTGGTCTATTTATTGAAATCTCATTAACTCCGTCCTCTGAAAAAACTTTTTTAAGTGGCAATAGGTAAGTTTCTAACGCTTTAAACTCCATATTCACTATTTCACAAACAAAACATTATCTGATATATCTGATTGTATCACATTAGATGGAAAAACTAAATCTTGGTTTACAAAAATTTTGATTCTTGTCCCATGAGGAACTGTTATAGTAGGTTGAGTTGCCAATATATCACCAAGAACTGTTCGAGCAGTATTTGAAATAGTATCAATAATCTCTTGAGATGCTAAATCGGAAGGTGATGATGTTGTGGTAGTATCACCGCTTGCAGAGTCCTGCTCTTCAGTTACACCATCAGAACCTGATGCACCTTCAATAGCCATTGCTGTACCAATAGTTATAAGACTAAGTAAAATTGAGTTGTTAAATAACTCTACATATTTATTATCTACAGAGCCAGGAACACCAGATCTACCAAATTGATCACTTGCAGGAGAATTAATTTGAATATCTATTGCATCAGGTCTAATAAGACGCTCCCAATTAATCAAAACCCTTGTTTGTCCCCTTTGAACTGAACCAGAATATGAACCAATAATTCTTGAACCTTTTGGTATAAGAATCTGCCTACCAAAATCAGCAAAAACATCTCGAGAAACTATTGCTCTAACCTTGCCCTCAAAATCTGTATTTATTGCAGTCTCTAAGATAGAATCTATAAGCTTGCCTTGTGCAACCGTTCTTTCGGGATATGGAAGTTTTGTTGCCTCAACTAAAGGAGCGGAGCTATCAGACAGTTGCGGAGTTAAGAACTGATCAACTTCGGATGGTTGATTAAAATCAATATTTCCATCTGATTTTTTTAGAAACATTGGAGTAAAAGCAGTTCCTTTATTTTCTTCATTTTCATCTAAAGAAAAATCAACATCCATATCATCCAAACCATCATTAAGATCCTCTTTATTATCAGATTCAGCTTCTTTTCTCTGTGAAAATTTAGGTATTAAACTAAATCTTTTTTCATCTGGTATATCTTCTATTTTTAGCTCAGGAAGCTCAGGAACTTCAAGCTCGATAACATCTGAAATCACCTGTTGATCAGGGTTTATATCTTCAATAACTGGTTCCATTAATTCACTTTCTGGAAGTGGCGCTACATTTAAATCAACAGTTAAACCTTCATCTTCAACCTCCTCTTTATAAACTTGGATATTATCGGTTTTATCAACTTCCTCATCACCTGAGAAAACAATAAAAAATATTATTAAGAGCGATAAAATTACAACTATAATAATTGCAACTAGTTTACTAGATTCAGATCTTGCAACTTCTGTTGATTCATTTTGCAGATCAACATCGTAAGCTTCATTACCATAATCCTCAGTATCTAGGGGCTGTTCGGGTAGTTGCTCCTTAGTCACTTTTATCCCTTAAATCATTAGAAGACTCATTAAAAACACACACTATATTTTGATTATTCCTTAATGAAAATTGTTTTGAAACTCCATTAACAATAACTAGCCCGGAGTTAACAGAATATTGAACTATTTTTTCAACACCTAGATTATCTACAGAATATATATCTGGTAGAATATTATCTTTAAATTCAAAATATGTATTAAAGCCATCATCATAAATTTTACTAGGAGTTATATCAGACTCATCTCCAACCATACTGTAATTATAGTTGTAAATATCTGATTCATACTGACTTTTAATTTCAGGTTCGTAAGAATTATTTTCAACATCTTCTCTTGCCAACAAAACCTCATTTACATCTTTTAAATTATGCTGCCTTAAAGGTTTTTTTATTCTCACAGTCTGCATGAAATCATAATCTGTTTCAGGATAATAAAACCTTGCCACATAAACTAACTCAGCATCAGTGAAATCAATATTATTTTCACTTGAAAACAACTCAAAATGATAAGGCCTTTCTGAAGTAATTATTGTCATATTAGTTAAAGCGCCCATCTGCTTTGGTCTAATAAATAACCTATTATCAACTTGCTGAATATCCCAAGCATATTTGTCACCTACAGATATTATTCTAAATTTTTCATATTCTGGAAATTCTATATATGATTGGAAATGATGATGAAATTTAAGCCTAAAAACCTCAGTTGGACTATATATTAAAGTTTTAATCCTAGCATCTGTTGCAATTGGTAAGAATGCATGCGCTTTAAAACTAAATAATAATATTATTATTAAAATTCTGATCATTTTTCTCCTACAAAATCTTCATCAACTCTATATTCTAAAACTCTAAAGCCCAAAGGATTAATCAACCTATCCTCAAGCGTAATATTTAAATCTGCAAATTCATATTTTAAATATATAATTTTATGCTCCTCTTTAGCCAAATAATTACCATTTAAATGCTTAACTAACAATCTAATTTGCTTCGCTCCTTCTATATCTTGTATTGATTTAACTTTAGTTTCAAGTCTTGTCTTTCTTCCATAGAGATTTACTGGGCTATTTTCATTTCTTGACGATACTAATATCCTAAATTGATTATATATTGAAGGCGCTGATAACAATCTAACAACTCTATGATAATCATATTGATAAGTTCTATAATCATAACCTTCTCTAGCTTGTAAATAACTATATATAAAATATTCCTGTACAACTTCATCAGCAAGATATTTTTTTAATGATAATTGATCAACAACTGTTGGAATACCTGTTTTCTCCTCTATCTCAACTACAAAAGGCTCAATTGATTTATTTTGGCTAATTTTATTAACAAATAACAACCCAGCACTAATAGTTATGAGACTAACAAACACTATTAAAACTAAAATATTTCTCTGAACTACAGCAATGTTGTAGCGATCTTTATACCAACTATGGCTTGCCTTTAGTTTAGCTTCTTTAGATTTTACCGAATGTTTTTTAGCAAACATTATATTACAGAGAATTTAATTAATTATCATCCAACATATGGCGCTCGCACATATAATGGTTCTAGTCTATAATAGTTAATTATAGGAGGCAAACGAAAAATTAACTCAATTTTCAAATCATTAGCCCTTATATAAAAAAAGTTTTTTATTGATTTATTTTTTTTTAAAAAATCATAATCAGAAATCACATAATTTTCTTTAGAATTTAAAACCACCTCATCATAGGAAACTATTCTTGCCTCACTAACTAGTTTATAATTATTAGAAATTTTTTGATAAAAAAACTCTTTTTTTTCCTTCTGACAATTTATTAAAATTTCAAAACCCTTACTTTTTACGAATTCAGACGCTATATTTGCAAGCATATAATAAAATTTTGAAATAGGATAAATTTTAATATCAGAATCTATTGAAAAACCTTTCACAAAAGCAACTAAAACTCTTACTGCAGTAAATGAACCAGGGCCGATCACACAATAAATTTCTTTAACATTCTGTAACAACAAATTATTTTCCCGACATAATTCTTGTAATAATATTGCAATTTCTTCTGCTTGAGAAAAATCTCCCTCACTATATTTACAATAAATATTTCCTCTATCCTCAATTGAAATTGCAACTTTATTAGAAGATGTATCAAGAGCTAATTTCATAATTACTATAATTTATTTAATTTCACATTGACAGAAACATAACTTTTCAATAGATTTCTGCAACTATTTTAATTATGTTTAAGCATAATTAGCCATTTACATTGGTTAGGTAGCTCAGTCGGTAGAGCAAGGGACTGAAAATCCCTGTGTCGGCGGTTCGATTCCGTCCCTAACCACCACCTTCTCAAAACCATTCATAATAAAAACTTATTATTACAATAATTATTATATATTTTGCCTATCATCCTTTTCATGTAAAAATAATTTAATAACACATATATACAAATAATGTCGAAAACTGAAATTACAAATACTCTAAAAATAATATTAGCAAACAGCTATATTTTATATTTAAAAACTCAAAATTATCATTGGAATGTAACTGGTTCAAATTTTTATTCTTTGCATTTACTATTTGAATCACAATATAAAGATTTAAGTGATGCAATTGATTTAATTGCAGAACGTATAAGAGCAATTGGCTCTAAAGCACCGGCAAATATAACATATTACCAAAATAACAGCTCCATTAAAGATGGTAATGAAAATTATTCAGCAACAGAAATGTTAGAAGATCTTATGAAAGATCAAAAAATTATTACTAAACTGTTATATAAATCTATGGATATTGCAAAAAAGCATAATGACGAAACCACAATCTCAATGCTTGCAGATAGAATTGAGATACATGATAAAAATCACTGGATGATCAACTCCCTATTATCAAAATAATATGATTTTTATTATTAAATCCGCATAAATACTATGGCTATTTTGCAGATTATGAGAGAGCTAAAAAATTAAAGATTTTTGGATGATTTTTATTATAAAAACCGCATAAATAGTTTTCCTATTTATAAGGATTTTATGATAAAATGGTCAAGTTTGTACTGAAAATGCAAAAAAAATTAAAGATTTGAAGGATTAACTTTATTCATTTTCACCAATATATACATAAAATTTGATTAACAAACATAAAAATTAAAGATTTTTGGATGATTTTTATTATAAAAACCGCATAAATACTATGGCTATTTTGCAGATTATAAGAGAGCTAAAAAATTAAAGATTTTTGGATAATTTTTATTATAAAAACCGCATAAATAGTTTTCCTATTTATAAGGATTTTATGATAAAATGGTCAAGCTTGTACTGAAAATGCAAAAAAAATTAAAGATTTTTGGCTGATTTTTATTATAAAAACCGCATAAATACTATGGCTATTTTGCAGATTATAAGAGAGCTAAAAAATTAAAGATTTTTGGATAATTTTTATTATAAAAACCGCATAAATACTATGGCTATTTTGCAGATTATGAGAGAGCTAAAAAATTAAGGATTTTTGGCTGATTTTTATAATTAAATCCACATAAATACTATGGCTATTTCGCAGATCATAAGAGAGCTAAAAAATTAAAGATTTTTGGATGATTTTTATTATAAAAACCGCATAAATAGTTTTCCTATTTATAAGGATTTAATAATAAAAAGGGCCAAAAAGATTAATTTTTTATTCCCACTCAATTGTTGAGGGTGGTTTTGAGGTAACATCATAAACCACTCTATTAACTCCCCTTACTTCATTGACAATTTTAGTAGAAACTTTGCTTAAGAATTCATGAGAAAAATAATAGTAATCTGCTGTCATACCATCGCTTGCTGTTACAGCTCTTAGCGCAAGAACATATTCATATGTTCTTTGATCACCCATTACTCCAACTGTTTTAACCGGAAGAAGCACTGCAAAAGCTTGCCAGATGTCATTATATAGGCCTGCATCTTTTATTGCTTGAATATAAATATCATCCGCATTTTGTAATATTTGAATTTTTTCTTTTGTTATTTCACCAGGAATTCTAATTGCAAGACCTGGTCCAGGAAATGGATGACGGTAAACTAAATCTTCAGGAATATTTAACTCCAAACCTAGCTTTCTTACCTCATCTTTAAACAATTCTCTCAATGGTTCTAGTAATTTTAGCTTCATATCATCTGGTAAGCCACCTACATTGTGATGTGACTTAATAGTTTGACTTGCACCTCCTCCAGGGTGGCTGGATTCAATAACATCAGGATATAATGTTCCTTGAGCCAAAAATCTAGCATCAGTGATTTTTGCTGATTCTTCATCAAAAATTTCAATAAATTTTCTGCCAATAATCTTCCTTTTTTCTTCAGGATCACTAACAGCTGATAGAGCATTTAAGAATTTATCTTTTGCATCAATAAAAATAAAATTAACATCAAGACGGTTTTGAAACATATCACAAACTTCTTCGGCCTCATTTTTACGCAGCAAACCATGATCTACAAAAATACATGTTAATTGTTTTCCTATAGCTTTTGATATTAATGCAGCGGTAACAGTTGAGTCAACACCTCCACTAACTCCACATATAACTCTATTATTAAGTAGTTTTTTTTTGATATCTAAAATAGCTTGCTCTTTAAAATCATGCATATTCCAATCTGGCTTTAACCCAGAAATATTAACAAGAAAATTTTCTAAAATTCGTGTCCCATCAATAGAATGAATAACTTCTGGATGAAATTGCATCGCATAGATTTTACGTTTATCATCTGCTATAACTGCATAAGGTGCTGAATTAGTTTTAGCTATTACCTTAAAACCAGTGGGTAATTTATTAACTACATCTCCATGACTCATCCAGATTTGCTTATTTGTAAAATTTTCAAATAATTTATGCTCTGTTACTATTTCTAATTCCGCTTTACCATATTCGTGACTTGAACCATAAATTACCTTTCCACCTAATTTATTACATATTAATTGCTGACCATAACAGATGCCTAACACAGGTAGCTTCAAAGAAAAAATCTCTCCAGATATATCTGGAGCATTTTCATTATTTACTGAGGCTGGGCCCCCTGAAAAAATTATAGCTTTGGCATCATATGATTTTATTTTTGCAAAATCTGTATCGAAATTAATAATTTCAGAAAAAAAGCCAATTTCTCTAATTCTTCTAGCAATTAGCTTAGTTACCTGAGATCCAAAATCAATAATTAAAATTTTATTAGACATATAATAATAATATTAAAAAAATATTTTAATATAATTTACATAATTTTAAATAGAAATTTCCTATTTAAAATATGAGGTTTTTTTTGGGTTTAATATAAAATAAGTTGATATATCAGCTGAAAAATTATTTAGGAAAAATTATACCATTTCGAGTACCCTTAACCCTCTCCGCCAACTTATCTTTAGAATCTATAACAGTTTTCTCAATTGTATCATCATCATAAACCATAAAACCACCCCTATCTTTTTGTAGCAAATAACCCTTATAGCTTATATATAATAGGGATATTTCTTCATTATAATTTAATAAATAAGATTCTTCCTTATTATCAAGATAAGAAAAAATTAATATTTTATTATAAATCATTTTTAATGTAATATTT
>CBFHSE010000036.1:0-15185 GCA_965658435.1 Rickettsiales bacterium
AATATAATGAGCATTGAAGAAGCAAAAAATTCTGGAGCTGTTGCTTTATTTGGCGAAAAATATGATGAAGATGTAAGGGTTCTTACTATGGGGAATTGGCATAATAGCTTTTTCTCTAAAGAATTATGTGGAGGAACTCATGTAAATGCAACGGGTGATATTGGTTTATTTAAGATAATTAGTGAAAGCTCTATTGCTTCTGGTGTTAGAAGAATTGAAGCAATAACAGGTGAAAAAGCTTTAAAATACCTCCAAGAAAACGAAACTATCATTGAAGAAATTACAGATATCTGTAAATATCCAAAAAAAGAACTAAGCAGTAATATTCAAAATCTCATTAATAGTAAAAAAGCTTTAGAAAAAGAAATTATTAAATTAAAGCAAAAAAATGCGGCAAATATAAAAGATGGAGAAGTTCTTTTATTAAAAAAAGAAAAAATATTATTTAAAATAATAAAAGATTTAGAAGTTAAAGATACTAGAGATTTAGCATTTCAATTTAAAAAACAAGATTATGCATTAATAATTTTAATATCTATTTTTAATAATAAATTATCTGTAATAACTTTATCAAATAAAGTTAAATTATTTGATGCAGTTCCTATAACAAAAAAAATTGTTGAAAAATTAGGTGGTAAAGGAGGTGGGGGTAAGGCAGATCTTGCTCAAGGTGGAGCTGCAGATATTAGCAAAATAAAGAATATTAAAATAGAAGAAATTATCTAGAAATATTACCATCCTTTGGTCGATTGTAATATTGAGATAGAGGTAATTCATCAGTATTACATTTATAATATTTTGATTTTTTAGGAGGAGGGGTTGAAGCTCCATCTATTGGTGATGAAGCTCTTTTTTTTTGATTAGAAAATTTTCGGGTTATATCTTCACCCTTATTGGGAGTTTTGCTCGCTTTTGGTTTTAATATATCTTTTTCATTTAGGGGGTAATTTGTAAAAATAGGAATTTCAGCAGTAATTTCCTTAAGAATAAAAATAGCAGCTTGCAACATTTCATTCTTCATATCAATTTTTAAATTAGGGTAACGAGGTACTTCACTAACTCTACTTAGCCTATCATCAAATTCTCCTACTAATTCAGAAGAGATATCTGCTAAATTGATAGAGAATTCTTCTGTATTCCTAATATATTCAAGTAACTTATAATTTTCTTTATCAAAAATATGTTTTGTTTTTTATATGATATTTTACCTAAAGTTTCTGTCATTAAAATATTCATTCATAGTTGATTTTATTTGATTTAGATTCCAAGGCTTTTATCAGATGAACTACTTGTATTACCTATATATCTATCAGTATTACTAACGCGACCTTTTGCAGCAGAAGATAATGAATTTATCTCAGTCATTGTTTTTTTAACTGTTCGCTGATCTATCTCAAGACCACCTTCTTCTCTTGTTCTTTTTCCAGTGGACATACTTGAATACTTTTCTTGAAATCTAGTATTGTATGTTCGACTTTCTAACTGTGATCCTTTTTGACGTTCTGGCATAATGTCAAGACATTTAAGCGTCCTATTAACATCATCTTCAGTAAAATCATAATAGCTATTTTCTATCTCATGGCTAATTTTATCTCCGCTAAAATCCTTTTTTAAAGCCAAGACAGAAGTAATTTTTCTACCAGGAAAAATCATGCTAACTAATTTTTCTTGATCTTTTCTTAGAAGGTAAATTTCATCATCAACATGCACCAACATAGCTTCATGATATAGATGTGATTTTAATTTATTAAAATTATCTTTTCTATTTTCTTTTAGTTTAAACATCAGCAAAGCAGGGTTTACAGTGCTTTCATTATATCTAAAATCTTTTTGATCACAAATATAGCTTGCATATAGAGATGCTGTTTCAAAACTGTGCCTGTCTTTAATTTTTATTTCTTCAAATCCTGCTGGTACCGTTTCAGAAGGTAAAAAAGCACTTATTTCTCTATGCCAACAGTCTGGGTTCTTTTGGTCTAGGTGCTTTAGGTCCTCAAAATAAAATTTTCTCTCACCAAGCTTTAACTTAACTTCCTGTTCAATGAACTCTTTTTTAAGATTAGAATAATTTATTGCATTAGTCATCACTTGTTTCTGTAGTTCAGTATATTTTTCTTCAGCTGGCATATCAGCTGGTTTTTTATCATGTCTCATATCATCATCTCTTAAAATTTAATAAATTATAACATAATATTAAGATAAATTAACGTGAAAAACAAAAAATATAATTATAAATTACAATTATAAGTAATTATTTTATAAAATTTATTTTAAATTCAGCAATTTTTATATTTTTCTGATGTTTTAGGAATAAAATTCTGATAGTTACAATTTGAAAAAGAAAAAGGAATAGTTTTTTCTCTAATTCCTTTATCAGTAAATTGTGGTACTGCAACATGCATATGTAAATGAGGTCCTGATGAATAGCCAGTATTTCCTGAATAACCAATAAATTCTCCAACCCTTACTTTTTGACCTTTTTTCACTTTTACTCCTTTATAATTTAAGTGAGCATAAGTAGCTGATGTACCATCATTATGTAAGATTTTTATATAGTTAGATTTACTAGAATATGAAGGGTCATTGCCAGATTCTTTAAAATTATCTGCTAAATTAATAACATAACCAGATCTTGCCGCATAAATATAAGTTCCTATATCCATATTCCAATCTACAGCATGCTTCATATTATCCTTATGAGTTTTTTTTCCATTAAAAGATTGTCCAACTAAGTAAGATTTATTAAAGCCATATGGAAGCCTATATGGGTAATTACTCCTGCTAACTCGATAATCACCATACATCCACGAAAAATTTGTATTATATGATATAGAATTTTTAGTTTTCTTAAATTTAATATTATCTATATCTGCTTTTTGCCTAGAATTTAATATGAATATTTTAGGAAATCTTTCAGGATATGCTAATAATGATTTTGGCTCTAAATTAATTTTAACCGAGACAATATATGGAGTCTGGTTAATTACCTGTATTTTACTAGCAAGATTTTTTTTATTTGTAATTTTTAAACATACTTCCTTTCCCTCACATGAGTCTTTTTTTTCATTAGCAAAAACTAACTCAGCTGAAAATAATAAAAAAATAACTAAAAATATAGGCATAAAAAAAGGAAAAATTAACCTCCATATTAATATAGAAATTAATTTTTCCAATAATTATTATCCAATAAATAATGCAGTAGCAACAGCATTTATAATAGAAGCAATTCTTATAGTATCTTGAATTGCATTCTTACTAATGCCGTTTTTTTCTAATTGATCTCTATGTGAGTCAATGCACATACCACAACCATTTATTGCAGAAACAGCTAATGAATATAACTCAAAGTCTGTTTTATCAACTGAAGGTTTGGCAATGATATTCATTCTTAACCTTGCGGGCATTTGTGAATAATCTTTATCACTAGATAAATGTACAAACCTGTAATAAATATTATTCATAGCCATAATAGTTGCGCTTTCCTTTGCGGCTTGAATTTCATTTTCTGCAATATTACCATTTGCTTGCAAAAGAACATAATCTACTAAATTTTGGTTTTTTGTAGCATATGCAGAAGCAAGAGCAATGGTGTATATTTGATTTATTTTCAAATCAGAATTTGAATCTTCATTAAAGATATTACTTAAATTTAAATCAATATCTTTTGCATAATCATTAAATTCGATCGTCATCATAACCTCGTTATTTTTGTTCTTTTAAATTAATGGTTTTCTCACCTTGTTGCCAATTACAAGGACATAATTCATCTGTTTGTAATGCATCTAAAACTCTTAGAACTTCTTTTACATTTCTACCAACATTTAAATCAGTAACCATTGCAAATCTGATAATACCATCAGGATCAACAATATAAGTTGCTCTTTGTGCAACTCCAGCTTCTTCATCAATAATGCCTAAATTTGCTGATAAATCTCTTTTAATATCAGAAACCATAGGAAATGGTAAGTCTTTAAGTTCTTCTTTACTATTTTTCCATGCAAGATGAACAAATTCAGAATCTGTGCTTAAGCCCAATATTTGAGCATCTCTTTTCTCAAATTCTTTATTCATTTTACCAAATTCAGCAATCTCAGTTGGACATACAAAAGTAAAATCTTTTGGCCAAAAGAAATATATTTGCCATTTTCCGACATAACTATTATTTCCTATATCATGAAATGCATGTTCTAGGTCATTACCAATAACAGCTGTTAATTTAAATTCTGGGAATTTGTCGCCAACTCCTAACATAATTTACCTCAATAAAAAATTAATTAAGTTTTAAAATAACTAATAATAATATATAATAAAAATATATATTTCTTATTATAATAATAATTAAAACTTATGAATACTAGAACATTTAAATTTATAATATATGTAAATGAATATAAAAATTTTAGTAAAGCAGCAGAAAAAGCTAATGTATCACAACCAGCATTAAGCCAACAAATTGCTAAATATGAGGATCAATTAAATTGCCAAATTTTTGAAAGAAATAATAAAAAAGTTATAACTACTGATATTGGTAAAGAAATTATTCAAAATATAAAAGAAATATTGTTAAAAGAGCAAGCTATAAAAGAAATAGCGCAACATGGTTTAAATTCAGAGATAGGAAATGTTAATATTGCTGCATTCCCAACTCTTGCACCATTTATATTTCCTAAATTAGTTAAAAAATTAAATAAATCATATCCTAAATTAAAATTATTTTTGATTGAAGATAAAACAGAAATTTTAGTTAAAAAATTATTAAATGGTGAAATAGATATAGCATTTCTAGCTATGCCAGTAAATGAAGAGCAATTAGAATATAAATATTTATTTTCTGATAAATTTTTTCTTGCTGTAAATAAAAATCATGAATTGGCACAAAAAGAAAATTTAAAAAAATCAGATATTGATAAATTCAAATTATTATTATTAGATGAAGGACATTGCTTAAGAGAACAAGCGATAGAGTTTTGCACTAAAATTGGTATGGGACAGCATAATTTTAGAGCTTCTACTATTGAAACATTAAGACAAATGGTTATCTCAAATTCAGCAATTACCTTAATACCAGAAATTGCTAAAGATAATGATCAAGATATAAAATATTTAGAATTTTCAGATATTAATCCGGATAGAAAAATAGCAGTTTTCTGGCGTAAATCTTATAATAAAAAGCAATTAATAAATAATATTGCAGAATTATTTGAGCATAATAAAGCTTAAATTTCTACCTGTATCTTTGGTGTTATCATGTGTGGCCCTTCTATGTGAAAAGCAAATATCACTATTTTTATAACTATCTATTTTAAGGTCATCAATATTATTGATTTGATAATTTTTACAAATATCTATAACAAATTCTCGCAAATCAAATTGAAATTTATTATTATTATTTTTTGTAAAATATTTTTTATTATGAACATTTTTCGTAATAAATTTTTGATAAAACTCAAGATCCACCTCATAAGATTCAGCGGTAATTGATGGCATAATTGCAATATGTAATAAAGAGATATCAGCTCCTAAATTTTGTAATTCCTTTAAAGAATTTTCTATAATGCCATTAATAGCACCGATCCAACCAGCATGAATTGCCGCAATGTAGGAGATATCTTTGGCATATATTAAAATTGGAACGCAATCTGCTGTAAATACAGAAATAGCTATATTTTTCAGATTTGTAATAATTGCATCAGCATTATAATGTAATTTTGCAAATTCTGAGGTTTCTGTAAAAATTAAAACCTTATTGGAATGATGTTGATTGACAGTAATAATTTTATTTACATCAATATTTAAGTCATTAGCTAAAATTTTAAAATTCTCTAAAATATGATTTTTATTATCATTACTATTTAAACCAAGATTTAAACTAGAATATACCCCCTTACTAACACCACCAATTCTACTGCAATAAGCATGGCTTATTTCTGTGAAATTATTTAGGGCATTACTTTTTATATATTTTAGCATAATAAATTTCTCAATTTTACATTTTTAATTATATTTGTTAAATTAATAAGTGGAAGTGGAGACAATCGCAAGGTTATTCTTGAGGAAAGTCCGGACTCCATGGAGAAACGGTGCTTGGTAACGCCAAGCTGAGGTAACTCAAGGGAAAGTGCCACAGAAAATATACCGCCAATTAATTGGTAAGGGTGAAATGGCGAGTTAAGAGCTCACCGCATTTTTAGTAATAAAAATGGCAGGGTAAACCCCACCGGGAGCAAGACCAAATAGGAATGAATTTATTCTCCATATCTCATTCGGGTTGGTTGCATGAAATTAATAGTGATATTAATTCTAGATGAATGATTGTTTAAACAGAATCCGGCTTACCCACTTCCATTTAAATTAAGGCATCAATAATTATTACTGCAAAAAGTAAAAATAAATAAAAAATAGATATTAAAAAAGTTTGGATACTATTTTTAGCATTAGGGTTAAGATATAGTCTGATTGTATAGAAACTATAAATAATATTGGCAATTACACAGCCAATTAAATAAATATAATCTAATTTATGACTAATAAAATATAGAGAAAAGCTGCTAATAGCTAAGATAATTGTATAAAAAACAATATTATTCAAGCTATGTTTTACTCCTTTTACAACAGGTAACATTGGAATATTTGCCTTTTTATAATCATCATTCCTATATAATGCTAATGCCCAGAAATGAGGAGGAGTCCATAAAAAAATAATAAGAAAAAGCATAATTGCCTGTATATCAATATTACCAGTAATTGATACATAGCTAATTAATGGTGGAAATGATCCTGCCGCACCTCCTATAACAATATTTTGTGGAGTTCTTCTTTTTAGCCATATTGTATAAATAAATACATAAAAAATTATAGCTATTAAAAGTAAAAAAGTGCTAAGAAAATTACTAGCTAGAATATTCAATATTAAAGAAAATACACATAAAATAATACCAAAAGCTAAAGCATCAGACGCATTAATACTACCTATAGGAATAGGTCTTTTTGCAGTACGCTTCATTATTTTATCAATATCAGAGTCATACCACATATTAAGCACAGCGGAACCACTGCTAGCTAATGTTATAGCAAGTAATGTAATTGCCATTAATAATATGTTTTTCTCTCCATCTGCAAGAACAAAGCCTGATATAGCTGAAAAGACAATTAGGCTAATTACCCCAGGCTTTAGCAGTTCATAATAATCTCTAATTCTTGCATTAGAGGTCATTATTTTATCTCAGGTTGTTTTTCAAATGAATGAAATGGTGGAGGAGAAGTTAAACTCCATTCAAGAGTATTTGCATATTTACCCCAAGGGTTCTTTCCAGCAGCTTTACCATTTTTAAACATATCATAAATAACATAAACAAAAAATATCGCTGCAAAAAATGAGATATAAGAACCAATTGAAGAAATATAATTCCAACCAGCATATGCATCTGGATAGTCAACATATCTTCTAGGCATTCCAGCAAGACCAAGAAAATGTTGAGGAAAAAATGTTAAATTAACTCCAATAAACATTAGATAAAATTGAGTTTTACCATAAAATTCATTATAAAGCTTACCGCTAATTTTAGGTATCCAGTAATAAAATGCTGCAAAAGCAATAAATAATGCGCCAAGAGACATAGTGTAATGAAAATGTGCGATTACGTAATATGTATCATGAAGCAATACATCAACACCTCCGCTTGCAAGAACAACTCCTGTTACTCCTCCAACTGTAAATAAAAATAAAAATCCTATTGCATATAACATTGGAGTGTTAAATTTTATTGATCCTCCCCACATTGTAGCAATCCAGCTAAATATTTTAATACCTGTTGGAACAGCGATAATCATTGTAGCTGCTGTAAAATATGCCCTAGCATTAACTCCTAAACCAACAGTAAACATATGATGAGCCCATACAGCAAATCCTATTATTCCAATAGCAGACATTGCTATAACCATTCCTGCATAACCGAAAATTGGTTTTTTAGAAAATGTTGCAATTATATGGCTTATTATTCCAAAGCCCGGTAATATTACTACATATACTTCTGGATGACCAAAAAACCAAAATAAATGTTGAAATAATACAGGATCACCCCCACCTGCAGGATTAAAAAATTGCGTACCAAAATTACGATCAGTAAGTAACATGGTTATTGCTCCACCTAAAACAGGTAAGGCCATAATAAGTAAAAATGAAGTTACTAAGATTGACCAAACAAATAATGGCATTTTAAATAAGGTCATTCCAGGTGCTCGCATGTTAAAAATAGTAACAATAAAATTTATAGCACCTAAAATTGAAGAGGCTCCTGCAAGGTGTAGCGCAAATATAGCAAGGTCGACAGCCTTACCTGGGTGACCAAGAGAGCTGCTAAGAGGAGGATATATTGTCCATCCAGTTCCTGCTCCACCATCTACAAAAGCTGAGCCCAATAAAAGAAAAAATGAGAAAAATAGCAGCCAAAAACTAATATTGTTAAGGCGTGGAAAGGCCATATCTGGAGCTCCAATCATTAATGGTACGAAATAATTTCCAAACCCACCAATAAGAGCTGGCATTATCATATAAAATACCATAATTAGAGCATGAGCCGTAATTAAAACATTATATAGTTGATAATTACCACCAAATATTTGATCTCCTGGTAGCATTAATTCTGCTCTGAATGCCACAGAAAATAAAGCTCCAATAAAACCTGCAGCAATAGCAAATATTAAGTATAATATTCCTATATCTTTGTTGCTTGTTGAGCATATCCAGCGTGAAATTCCATGCGGTGCGTGATCTGACATATTTTACCTATAATTTACTTGATATTTTTAAATTGCCGTTAAAAGCAAATTCTTTCTTTGCTTCTTCAACCCATTTTTTAAATTCCTCTGGAGGAAGGGCAACAACTTCTATAGGCATAAATGCATGTAATACACCACATAACTCTGAGCATTGCCCGTAATAAGTACCAGCTTTTTCAATATAAACCCATGTTTCATTTAATCTTCCAGGAACAGCATCCATTTTAACTCCTAATGCAGGAAGGGCAAAAGCATGAATAACATCAGATGAAGTCATTTGAATTTTAATATATGTTTCTGTAGGTAAATATACTTTATTATCAGTAGTAAGTAAGCGAGGCTCTCCTTCTTTGAGATCCTCATCTTTTACCATATAACTATCAAAATAAATATCTCCATTATCTGGATATTCATAACTCCAATACCATTGTCTACCAATAACTTTAAGAGTCATTTCTGATTCAGGTATTTTTTCTTGGAAAAAAATAAGTTTTAGTGAAGGAATTGTAATAAGCGTTACAATAACAACTGGTATAGCAATCCAAATTATCTCAATCAGAGTATTATGGGATGTTGTTGATGGAGTAGGGTTTTTATTTTCTCTAAATTTAAAGCAACAATAAGCTAGAAGCAATAATACGAATAAAGTAATTAAAACAACAAAAATCATAATGTAGTTATGAGTTTCATGAATAGCTCTTGAAAGAGGAGAAGCAGGATCTTGAAAGCCAAACTGCCAATTCTGCACTAAATCATTTGCAGCATAAATATCTGCGGAAAAAAATAAAACGGAAACTATTAAGGTTAAGATTTTAATCATATTTGCTATTTTTTGCTATATTTTTATCTTATATATTGTCAATTATCAAGCTATATATACATATATTATAGCATATTTTTTTATAATCCGGAAGCAAATTTTTGCATTTTATCTTTTATAAAACCAAGTGAATTAGTTGCTTTTATACCATAATTTCTAGCAAAAGATAATGATTTTGAATTATTTGAAAATAACTGATTTAAACCATGAGTAACAGATATTAAAGAAAAAATATCAAATTTACGCATTTTAGAAAATGATTTCACAATCTCATTACATCCTGGATCTAATATTTGCATTAATGATTTTTGCTTTAATAATGTTAAAAAATCTTCAATATCCCTAATTGAAAGGTTAAATCCTTGCCCAGCCAGAGGATGAATTCCATGTGCCGCATCGCCAATCAATATTGTTCTATGAAATATATTTTGTTTCGCATATATTAAATTAAGAGGATAAGCTTTGATATCACCTATAATTTGAGGTTTATTCATATATTCTGCTGATTTCATAGCTAGAATTGCTTCAATTTCATTTTTTTTAGAGTTAATTATTTTTTCCGCTTCATTAATTTCTTCTGTCCAAACAATTGAAGTTATATTTTGGTTTGCCAATGGTAAACAGGCAAAAGGTCCATTCGGTAAAAAGCGCTCAAGGGCAATATTTTTATGGTTGTTATCATGTGATATTGTGCCAACTAGAGCAGTTTGTTCATAATCATGCTCGTAAGTTTTTATTTTTAGGTAATTTCTAATAAAAGAATTGCGTCCATCCGCTGCAATTAATAATTTAGAATTAATTTTAATTTTATCAGACTTAATGGCAATATGATCGTTCTGATAGTCAATTTCTTGGCATTTAAAATTATCAAAAATAGTAATGTTTTTTTGGTTTCTTGCTACCTTATAAAGATTTGCTAATATTTTTTTGCTATTGACCATTATGCCAAGAGGTGAATTAATATTAGGTTTTTTAAATTCAAAAAAATTAACGCTAAAACCTTCAATCACATGAATTTTATCAATAGGACAAAGATCATCATGTTGAAAAAATTGCCATATATTATGATTTTCTAGAAATTTTTTTGAGCCAGCAGAAATTGCATAAGCTCTTTTTTCATCTTTTTTAGCAAGGTGATCGAAATTTTCTTTATCTATTAAAGCTATTTTATAATCAGATTTTGCTAATATTAAAGCTGTTATTATTCCTATATTTCCAGCTCCAAATATAATAATATCAAATGATTTGCTACACAATTTAAAATTACTCTATATTTTAATTTACAAATATTAATAGTAATTTAAAACATAATTTATACAAAGCAATAAATCTAATAAAATTTCAAAGAAATTATGAAAAAATCAGCAAACATATTTATTCTTTTCATTATTATAGGCGTAATTTTTTCCTGTTTATTATCTTTTTGGCAATTTAAAAGATATAATTATAAAAATAGTAAAAATGAGAATCTTGCTAAGGCATTTCAATATCCTGAGGCTTCTTTGATAAATAATGAAAAAGATGAATCAGTATATCAGGTAAAAGGTTATTTTGATTATGATAAACAAATTTTATTAGGCCCAAGAAATTTAGGGCAAAAAATCGGTAAATATATTTATAGCGTTTTTTATGTAAATGGTGAATATCCTATTTTGGTAAATAGAGGTTTTGTTGAAAAAAATAATTACCAAGAAATAGAAGATTACGGAAAATCAAGCTGGCAAGTAATAAAAATATTCTCGCAAAATGAAACAGCTGGTTCTTTATTTGGTATTGATAATATTGCAGAAAAAAATATTTGGATAAGGATAAAAATGCAGCAAATATCTGAATTCTTAAATGTAAATTTAGGAAGTTATTATTACAGAAAGATAGCTTCGGATCCAAGCCCAAACAACTTGATTATTGAGGATTTTAATGGAGATTATCGCTATAGTAATGTTCATTTTCAATATATATTTTTCTGGTTTTTTATTGCTTTAACTC
The DNA here is from genome assembly GCA_965658435.1 of Rickettsiales bacterium. GTDB lineage: Bacteria > Pseudomonadota > Alphaproteobacteria > Rickettsiales > JABIRX01 > JADHLN01. Next base: position 11,585 of record CBFHSE010000036.1, read on the forward strand.
AATTTATTATGCTAATTATTTACATAAAAAAGAAAAGTTCTTAAGCTGTTTCGGATTTTTCTAGTAATTCTCCTGCTTTTTTAGTTTTTAATAATTCTCTAGCTTTTTGATATTTATCCTCATGCCAAAAAATTAAACAACCATTACAACCTTTACCACAGCATCCTTCTTTACCAATTCTTGGTGTACGATAATGCTTATCTTTTAAGTCTGCATCAATTGCTGCAATTAATTCATCTTTAGTTTTTTCGTAATTTTCAATATAACCAATATTTTGTTCTTGTTTTCTAGCTTCTAAATCAAGTTTTAAACGTAATAACTCATCTTTGGTTAAAGGCTTTTCTTTTCTAACTACTATATTTTCAGATAATGATTTTTTTAGGAATTCTGGGTCTTCTTCTGAAAAAGCAGAGAAGTAAATCTTTATTTTTGGTTTAAAACCAGGATTAATAACAGAAACAATTTGCTCTTCACTATTATTATCACGAGGCATTTGGATAAATTCATAAATTCTTAACAAAATATTATTAAATGGAGGAGGGCAGATAAATTCTAAAACATCACCAGCTACCAATCTATTTTTAACCTCTAATATGAAATAGTCATTATTAACTTCATTTATAATTCCTGCATATTCATATATTGATGCTGATTTTGCTGATTCATAATTATGGGCAAAATTTGTAAGTAAGCCCTCATGAAATGCAAGTGTATAGCCACGATTTGCAAGGCTATCTAGCTCTGCCATATATTTTTCTGGATTCCAGTTATCAGGATCTCTGGCCCAATCATCCATTGCATTCCTATATGATTTAGTTGCTATAGCTAAATAATATTCTGATTTATTTCTTCCTTCAATTTTTAATGAGTCTATACCAATTTCTAAATATTCATTTAGCTTTGGCATTAAGCATAAATCTTTTGAGTTTAAGATATAAGAGCCTCTCAAATCTTCTTCTATAGGCATAAACTCACCAGGTCTATATTCTTCTTCCAGAAGAAATTCAAATAATTCCTGATTATCTTCATTAACAACGAGCTCTTTTAATGAACCATCTCTTAATTTAAGGTGTAATTTATAATGCCATCTGCAGCTATGAGCACAATTTCCTTGATTAGCTCCTCTTTCAGCCATAAAATTTGATAATAAACATCTTCCAGAATAAGTCATACACATAGCTCCATGCACGAAAGACTCAATCTTTATATCATGACATTTTTTTTTAATTTCTTTGAGTTCTGTAAAGGAGGTTTCTCTTGCCATAACACATAAAGATGCTCCTTGATCTTTCCAATAATTAACAGATAACCAAGATGATATATTAGCCTGCGTTGAAATATGTAATTCAATATTTTTTGTATTATCTTTGAAATATTGAAAAATTGCAGGATCTGCAACTATCAAGCCATCTGGTTTTACTTTTTTAATTGTTTCAAGAAAAATTGGTAGTTTTTCAATGTCACTATTATGAGTAAATAAGTTAAGAGTAAGATAAATTCTTTTGCCATATTTATGTGTGAATTCTACAGCCTCTATTAAATCTTCTAAAGTAATTTTTGATTTAGTCCTAAGAGATAAGTCTGGTGTGCCAATATAAACGGCATCTGCGCCATATTTTATGGCGGTTTTTAATTTTTCTAGTGAACCTGCCGGGGCTAAAAGTTCTGATTTTAGTGGTTTTTTAGGCATAATAATCAATTAAGAGGACTGATTATTGTCAAATTTTATAAAAAGGCAAATTAATATACATAAAGATAAGTATATAACAAATCTTTAGTGAATCTGATTAATATAAATAAAATAATTACAGATATATCAATTCCAGCAAGATTAGGTATAAATTTTCTAATTTTAGCAAGAACAGGTTCAATAATTTTTATTAAAAATTCATTAACTCGAATGACAATTGGGTTATATGAATTTATGATCTTAAACATCATTAAGAAATAAATTATTATATATATAAATACTAATAATGAATATAGGGATAATAGTGAGCCTATTAAATTTATAAAAGGATTTAAGTTAACCATTTTTTTGTAAAAATTTATTATTTAGATAATTTATATAATTCTTAACATCAAGTGATGATCCAGAAAAATTACAAATTATTGCATCCGGATCATACATACTAGCTGTTGAGTGAATATTATCTTTGAGAATATTTTTAATATTAGTAAATTTACCCTTTGAAATTTCCTCCTCAAAATTTGGTAAAATATTTTTAATTTTACTGGCAATTTGTGCTGCATATATAGCACCTAAACTATAAGTAGGGAAATAACCTATAGAGCCATCACTCCAATGGATATCTTGTAAACATCCTTTTGTTAAAGAGGTTTTATCTATTCCTAGATAATTTTTATTTTTTTCATTCCAAATCTCAACTATATCATCTGTTTCTATTTTGCCATTTATCAAGTCTCTTTCAATTTCGTAACGAAGAATAATATGGAGAGGATAGGTTAATTCATCTGCATCTACTCTTATTTCTGATTTTTCGACATAGTTAAAAATATTAAAAATATCATCAGAGCTAAAATCCTTTTTAAAAAATTTATTTATAATCGGGGTTAGAAATTGACAAAAAGCTTTGCTTCTAGCTATCTGCATTTCAAAAAATAAGGATTGGCTTTCATGAATTGCCATGCCGGCATCTTGGCCAATTAACTTATCAGAAAATTTGCTAGGCAAATTATGATCATAAAGAGCATGACCTGATTCATGGATAATTCCCATTAAGGCTAAGATAAAATTATTGTTATCATAACTAGTTGTGATCCTAACATCATTTTTAAAGCCTGTGGTAAAAGGGTGGATAGATTCATCTAAACGACACCAGTTATCAGAAATTAATATTTTTTTAGCAATATAATTAAAGCAATTTCTTTGTTGTGAAATAGGGATTTTTGTGCTTATTAGTTTGTTTTTAGGAGTTTGATTACATATAACTTTATCTATTAAATTTGGTAGACTCTTTTTTAGAGAGGTGAATATATTGTCTAAATCCTGTTCTTTTACTCCTTTACTATATTGGTTTAATAAGCTTTCATATTTGCTTATATTCATTTTCTGGCTTTTAATAACGCTTATTTCGCGTATTAAATCTATAAGTTTTTTAAAAGATTTATTAAATATCTTATAGTCGTTTTTTTGGCGCGCTAAAAGCCAAGAATTTTCTGTTTCAAGAGCTTGCTTTTGGAACTCAGCTCGTAAATTCTTGGGTATTATTTTTCTTTCATTTAAAAATTCCTGCATCAAAAAAAGATTTCTCTTTTGATATTGATCAAGTTGCGCATTTTCCACATTATTAATGAGATCACTTATTTCTGGATCTGATATTAAATTTTCTATTATTTCATAAATAGTAATTTGCTGCTTTGATCTCTGCTTGGATGCGTTTTTGGGCAGCATCACCTGGCTATCCCAAGATAACAGAGAGGAAATTTGATTTAATGATATATATTTAGCAAAAATCGCACAGAGTTTGTTATAATTTGACATTTTTTCCTACAGCTTCGCTAATATTTTTGTAACCATCTTGCTTTAAAAATTTTAGCAAATCTTTATTTATTCGATTAGCTAAGTAAAAACCTTCAT
>CBFHSE010000037.1:0-14673 GCA_965658435.1 Rickettsiales bacterium
TATATTGCTTTGTAAAACAGCATATCAGCCAACAAGAGATTTTTGTGAAAAAATGCTTAATAAATTTGGTGTTAGTTATGATTATTTTTCAGGAGATGCAAATGGTGATGAGATTAAAAAATTAGCTAAAAATGAAACAAAATTAATATTATTAGAATCCCCGGCTTCAATTATTTTTGAAATTCAAGAATTAGATGAAATTGTTAATTTTGCGAAGGAAAAAAATATCTTAACAGTAATTGATAATACTTGGTCTGGTGGAGTTTTGTTTAAACCTCATAATTTAGGTATTGATGTTTCTATTCAATCACTTTCTAAATATGCTGGTGGCCATTCTGATCTTATTTTAGGTGCTGTTTCATTTAGAAAATTAGAAATATTTAAACGTTTTTGGCCTGAATTTTGTCAATTGGGAAGCCATGCAAGTCCACAAGATTGTTATTTAGCTTTAAGAGGGCTTAATACTATGGAGTTACGAATGAAAAAACATCAAGAAAATGCTCTTAAAATAGCAGATTACTTAGCATCTAATGCTCAAGTAAAAGAGGTTTTTTATCCATTATCTCCGAATTTTAAACAAAAAGAGCGTTTCTTAAAATATTTTTCTGGGGCTAATGGCTTGTTAACAATTAGTTTAAAGGATTCTGTTTCTGAAAAAAAAGCAAAGCAATTTATCGATAATTTAAAGCATATTAGGCTTGGTTATTCTTGGGGAGGTTTTGAGAGTTTAATTATGTTTTATAAAAACTATATCCCAAAAGAGCCATTATTACTGCGCTTCCATATAGGTATTGAAGATGTATCTTTAATAATAGCTGATTTAGAACAAGCATTTGATAAGATTAAATGAAAATAGCTTCTTGGAATATCAATTCGGTTAGACTTAGATTAGATTTATTGCAAGAGATTAAGAAAAAATATGATTTTGATATTTTATGTTTACAGGAAACTAAAGTTCAAGATAATTTATTTCCAATTGAGGAGATAAAAAAAATTGGCTATAAGCATATAGTTTTTAGGGGAGAAAAATCATATAATGGGGTTGCAATTTTGTCTAAGATAGCTTTTAAAGATAGTTTTTTTTATGATATGTGTAATAAGGGAGATAAAAGACATATTGCTGTTGAGTTAGAAAATAATTTAACAATCCATAATTTTTATATTCCTGCAGGTGGAGATATAGCTGATATTTCTAAAAATCCAAAATTTGCCCATAAATTAGATTTTGTTAAAGAAATGACAGCAAGATTTTCTAAAAAAAAATTAACTAAAACTGTAATTTTGGGAGATTTTAATATAGCTCCATATGAAAATGATGTTTGGAGTCACAAGCAGCTTTTAGATGTTGTTTCTCATACGCCTATTGAAGTTTCTCATTTAAAAGAATTGAGTTTAGCACAAAATTGGATTGATTCAGCGCGATTTTTTGTAGATTTAGAAGAAAAACTATATAGTTGGTGGAGCTATAGAGCTAGAGATTGGGAAAAATCAGATCGTGGTAGAAGATTAGATCATATATGGTTAACAAGTGATTTAGAAAGTAATTTAGTTGCATATGAAATGCATAAAGATGTAAGACGTGCAGATAGGCCCTCAGACCATGCGACTATATCAGTTTCTTTAGAAATTTAGTCTAGATATTTTGTTATTATTTTTAGGGTGTCTTTTAAAATATTTTGGTTTTTATCTAGATAGTTTTTGCTGTTTTTTTGTTTTTTGTTAAATAATTTTTTATCTGTTAGTAATTTATAAATATTTGCTTCAAGATCTGAGGGGTTTTTACATATAATTGCTGCATTTTCTTTTGCTAGATTTATATAAATTTCTTTGAAATTTTCTGTATGCTTTCCTGTTAAAATTACATTATTAAATTGCAAAGCTTCAATTGGGTTATGTCCGCCAATATCAACTAAAGAGCCACCTATAAAAGAGATGTTAGCTAATTTATAAAATATACCTAACTCGCCAATTGTGTCTGCTAAATATATATCTGTACGTGAGGTTATTTGTTCTTTTTTAGAGCGAATTGTTGTTGCTAAGAGTTTTTTGCTTTTAAGAAATTCGCTAATCTCAGCACTTCTATCTGGGTGTCTTGGGATAATAATAGTAATTAAATTATTAAGAGACTTTCTTAAGTTATGATGAATTTCTGCGATGGTTTTTTCTTCTCCAGCATGAGTGCTGCTAGCTAAAAAAATAATTCGATTTTTTAATTGTGATTTTAATTCTTTATATAAATTTTCTTTATAAGGAAGAGGTTTGGTATCTAGTTTTAAATTGCCAATAAATTTAATATTTCTTGCTCCTAATTCTTTAAGTCTATTTAAATCTTGCTTTGATTGTGGAAGGATAAGATCAAATTTTTTAATTAATTTACTTGCAAAAAAACTATATAAAGTTTTTTTTAAACCTCTCTTATCTGATATTCTAGCATTGATTAAGATAGTTTGTATGCCTCTTTTTTTAGTTTCATTAATTAAATTTGGCCATAATTCTGATTCTGTCCATATTGCAAGATATGGTTTAAAATGATTTAAAAATTTTGTGACGTAATCTTTGAAATCATATGGTGCATAAATATGAAATGAATTTTTTGGTAAACGATTTTTTGCTATTTGTGCTGAGCTTTTTGTTGATGTTGTCAAAACTATTGAATGATTTTTAGCTAATTCTGTGATTAAAGGTAAAATAGAGATGGTCTCACCTACTGATACAGCATGAAACCAAATTAATTTTTGTTTAATTTCTTTTTTGGGGTAAATAGCTTTTTTTTCATTTATTCTAATTGGGTCTTCTTTAGAATTTTTAAGCCTTTTTTTTAGATATAAAGGAAAAAATGGTTTTATAAAAAAGAGAAGGAAATTATAGATTATAATTAGCATAATAAATTTTTATTTTTGTGAATTATGGTCATATTTTTTATCTAGATCATTTGTTAATTCGATCAATTTAATTTCTAGTTCTTTTTTAAAATTATTAATTTCTTCTTTGTTAGAATTTTTGGGAATGTTGATTATGTTGCCAAATGAAATAGTTATATCATTAAATAGTTGAGGAATTAAAAATCTATCCCAAGAATTAGCAAATTTACATTTTTTTGCGCTGTAACTTATGGGTAATATTTTGGCTCCTGTCATTTTTGCTAAATCAATAATTGCACTATTTACCTGCATAGCCGGCCCCCTGGGACCGTCGGGAATTATTATTAAATGATTATTTTTATTTTTTAATATTTTGAGCATTTCTCTTAATGCTTTACTACCACCATGATTTGTTGAACCATATACAACTTTAGAGTTAAATTTTTTGATAAATTCGCCAATTAATTTGCCATCGCGATGTTCTGATACTAAACCATAATTTTGATGAGTTTTGCTTTTTAAAATTATGCCTAAATATAGTAATCTGCTGTGCCATATCGCATAAATTATAGGTCCGTTTTTTTTAGCATTTATGAAACTATCTTCATTTAAGATAGTTTCTTTTGAGGTTAATTTAATTAGAAAAACATAAATATAGGCTAAATTAACAGCTATCTTTGTGGATATTTTGTGTTTTAGAATTTTTTTTAACATGCAAAATGTAAATAAACAGAATGAGCCTATAATTATTAAAAGCTTGAGTAAAGCAGATTTTCCGTTATATTACAGCTTAAATTTTAATTTTTTTTATGTCTGATAGTAAAAAACCACTGGTTAGTGTTATAATGGGTAGCCAAAGTGATTGGGAAGTTATGCAAAAAGCTACTCAAAAATTAAAAGATTTAGGGATTTCTTTTGAAAGTAAAATTATTTCTGCCCACCGTACCCCTGAAAGAATGTTTGAATTTGCTAAAAATGCTGAAAATAGAGGTGTAAAAATTATTATTGCAGGTGCAGGTGGAGCTGCTCATTTACCGGGTATGGTAGCATCATTAACAAAATTACCAGTTCTTGGAGTTCCGGTTAAAAGTAAAAATTTAAAAGGTATAGATAGTTTGTTATCTATAGTGCAAATGCCAGCTGGAGTTCCTGTCGCTAGTTTTGCTATTGGTGAAGCAGGGGCTAGTAATGCCGCAATTTTTGCAGCTAATATTTTAGCGCTTAGTGATAAAGATGTTGCTAATAATCTTTTTTCCTTTAGAGAAAAGCAAACAGCATCAGTTAAGTTGGATCCCAAATAATCTATGTTTCAAGATAATAAAATTAAAGTTATAGGAATTTTAGGAGGGGGTCAGTTAGCAAGAATGATGGCTGCTTCTGCTGCTGAACTTGGTTTTAAAATATGTGTTTTTTCAGATAAAGAAGATAGCCCTGCTTTTCAGTCGGCTAATTATAAAATATTGGCAAGTTATGAGGATGAAAAATCATTAGAAGAATTTGCTAAAATTGTTGATGTTGTAAGCTTTGAGTTTGAAAATATTCCTTTAAAAACATTAGAATATTTGCAAGCAAATGCAAATCTTAGGCCAAATATAGAAGCTTTAAAAATTAGTCAAAATCGTTTATTAGAAAAAGAATTTTTTAACTCATTAAATATTAAAACAGCAAATTATCTGCAAATTAAATCATATAAAGATTTAATAAATGGCCATAATAAATTTGCATCTAATTCTATATTAAAAATAGCTACAAATGGTTATGATGGTAAAGGGCAGTTTGTTTTAGATGCAAGTTCTGATTTCGAGCAAATATGGGATGAAGCTAATAAATTTAAATTGGATTTAATTTTAGAAGAAAAAATTAACTTCAATAGAGAGTTATCAATAATAGCCGCAAGAGATCTGTTTGGAAATATTATATATTATGATTTATCGCATAATATTCACAAGAATTCTATTTTGCATGAGAGTTATTTTCCTGCTGAAATATCTAGCTCTCTTAAAATAGAAGCTCAAAATATTGCTAAAAATACATTAGAGAAACTTGATTATATTGGTGTATTAGCAATTGAATTTTTTGAAATGGATGGTGAGTTAATAGTTAATGAATTCGCACCGCGCCCGCATAATTCCGGGCATTTTTCTATTGATGCATGTATGCACTCGCAATTTGAGCAAGCAATTAGGGCTGTTGCTGGTTTAGAGGTAGTAGAGCCAGAATTGCTTTTTAAAGGAAAAATGGTTAATTTGCTTGGAGATGATATAGAAAAATCTGCTGAATTAGCTAAAAACAGCAAGGTTAAAGTTCATTTATACGGTAAAAATAAAATATTGCCCGGTAGAAAATTGGGACATTATGTGGTTTTAGATAAAATAAATTAATTATTTTGTAGCTGCTTTTGTAGTTGGTTTATTTTCGTTAGAAGCTAGTTTTTTTATTTTTCTTCTAAGTTTTTGTGCGTCTTCTGATAGATTTTTAGCTTTGCTATTTAAAAGAAAATTATCTATTCCGCCTTTGAAATCAACAGTTCTTATAGTACGAGATGTAACTTTTAAAGATATTTTTCCTAGATATTTGCTAAGAAAGCTTGCAGATTGAATGTTAGGTAAAAAACGTCTTCTAGTTTTTCTATGTGAGTGAGAAACGTTGTTACCAAATTGTGCTCTTGTTCCTTTAAGGCTGCATTTTTTAGACATAACTATAAAATAAAGTGAGGCTAGCTTATAATATAGAGGTTAATCTTAGTCAAGAAAAATAAGCTTGTTCTATCACTTATTGATATTACTAATAAAATTTTATTTTAATAATTATTCTTTTGTTTCAAGAGTATTCTTGTGATATAATAATATTTATAACAAGTGAAAATTGAGGTGTATGATGGTATCGGTGGCACAAAGATATTCTGAATTCTTATCAAATGAAGTTAAAAGAGGGAGTCTTCATTATGTAGAACTCTATCTAGCACAGGGAGCTGATGTTAATTTTAGAGATGAAAATGGACAAACACCCTTACACTATGCAGCTAGAAAAGGTCATACTGAAACTGTAGGTGCATTAATAGAAAAAAGAGCTGGTGTTAATGCTGTAGATAACGATAATCAAACACCCCTTGATATAGCCAAAACTCAAGGTAATGAATTCTATAATCAATTTATTGATGCTATAGCTAAAAAAATAAACAGTTGTACTAAAGAACTAAGACCTCTAAATAAAACATTGGAAGAAAGAGATATACCCCTTCTTTAGGACGATTCCACTGGTTTGGAAAAAGAGAAAGGGGTCCTTACACTTGGTGATATACCAGCAGGAAAACATCGAAATGCAGTTGAAGCACGGACTAAAGAATTACAAGGAGGACGTAGTTCTTCATTTGCTGCACGATTAAGAAGAAGTGTAAGTTGTATTTTTAAAGGTGGTTCTCCTTCTCGTTAATATGCAATAATTGAATTTCTAAATTCATTAGAGCTTTAGCTAGTAAGATATATTTTTTATATTTAAAAGTGCTTTCTCCCCTTATTTAGCAAGGATAAACTCCGCTCTGCTTGCCATTTTTATATTTTTTCTCTCTAACTATAGCTTTGCGTTGGCTATAGTTATTCACTAGCTAACGCAAAAAAATATTCATCTGCCCTTGCAAAACCTATCCCCCCTAACACTCGCCTATAGGCAGAGGTTAAAGGAGAGGCGTAACGTTTCTATTTAACTTTTAATTAAAATAAAATGACTTCAATTAACAAAAATGATTTAAAACAAGAATCTTTTATTAATACTAATTTAGTTTTGTAAAATGGACTTGCGGAATATCTTATATCTCAAGATCAACTAACTTATCCAGAGCTTGAATATTATGATAAGGAAACAGAAGAATATATAAAATATTGTGAACTATCAGAGGGCTTTGAAGGGTTAGATAGATATGAAGAATATTACCCTGAAATATATCAATATTTCTTAATTTGTGATAGTGTATTAATAAATGATTTAGAAAATGTTGGAGTGACTATCATAAGTGATGAAAGTCAAATATTAGGAGTTGATTTTTTTTGCTGTTAATCTTTTGGGCAATCTATATTTTTAGATTCTGTTTTTATTGATATAACTATTAATCATATAGGAAGAATTTTCTTTAATGGTAATTATGATTTAGCAAAAAAACATATTCAGCACAGATTTGCTACACAAGATAAATGTTTTCCAGAGGATTTTTTGGCAGATAGTGATTATGTCTAAATGCTCAAATTTACCTATTTTTATTATAGGCTATGATTTTGTATTTTTAGAATAATAAAATAAATTTATGCAAATATTGCTTCAATAGGTGCGTGATCTGAAGGTTTATCTAATTGACGATATTTTTCTAAAATATTTGCATGTTGTAATTTATTGGCTGCTTGAATATTAGGAAAAATATAATCAATTCTTAGGCCTTTATTTTGAGAGTATGAGTTTTGTCTGTAGTCCCACCAGGTAAATTTTTGTGTGTCTGGATTTAAAATTCTGTAACTATCAATTAATTTATTAGTGATGAAATTTCTAAGGGCTTTTTTTTCTTTTACTGAGAAACATATTTGATTGTTAAATTTTTGGGGATCATATAGGTCGATATTTTCATTAGAAACATTAAAATCTCCTGCAATAACTAAATTATCTTCAGTGCTATTTGTATCTGCTAGATATTTCTCTAAACGTTGATAAAATTTTAGCTTATAGTTATATTTATCGGAATCTAGGCTTTGTCCATTTGGAACGTAAACAGAGATAATGCGCCAATATTCTTTGTTAATAGTTATGCCTATTTCTATAAAGCGAGCCTGTTCGTCATGGTCATCAATAGCATATCCAGGCAGCGCTTTAACTTCTTCCTCGATAGGATATTTGCTTAAAATTGCTACTCCATTAAATGTTTTTTGCCCAATAACAGAAAAATTATAACCATAATTATCTAATAGCATATATGGAAATTTATCAGTTTCGCATTTTATTTCTTGAAGTAAAATTAAATCAGGATCTTCGTTTTTTATAAGGGATTCAAGATGTTCAAGACGTTGTTTAACAGAATTTACATTCCAGCAAATTAATTTCATATTTTTTTAGTAAAATGATAAGCGGTTATTGAAAAATTTTCTTTTAAATATGTTTTATGAGCAGTTTCATTATCGATGTAACTATCAAGAATTATTTGAGGGCAGTTATTTTTTTTGGCTATTATTTCGGCTTTGGCAATTAATAATTGAGCTACACCTAATTTACGATATTCTGGTTTTACATAAATATTAGAGAGGCGTAAAAATTTATCACAATATAGTAAATAACCATATGTTAATCCTGCAATTGCTATTGGCTCGTTATTTTGAAAGGCAACTAATAAGTCATATTTATAGGTTTTTTTTAAGGTTTTGAGTCCTTTAATTATTTCTTTTCTTGTTTTTTTTGGATAAAACTCACTAAAAAGAGGGATGAATTTTTTTATATAAAATAGGCTATTATATTTTTTTATTTTAATCATATTTTTTTCATCATGTGAAAGCATTTTATAGCAAAATTTTGCGATGAATATAATTTTATTGCTTTGCTGTTATTGCTATAAACATCTAAGCAATAAAAGGCTATATTTTTCTCAATTGCAATATTTTCAACATAATTTAATAATTTTTGGGCAATTTTTTTATTTCTGTTATCTTTACTAACAATTAAGCTGTCAATTTGAATATATTGGCCACAATGAAAACGATATCCTTGCCAATATATTGCTGCTGCAAGAGTTTTTTTATTTTCAGAGTAAGTAATAAATTTTAAATTATTAGCATGCATCCAGTTAATAGTTTCGTGAAATTTATCTTTGCTTAAATTTTCGTAAATTTCTAAATATAAATTAAATAATGTTTTTATCTCAGTTAGGGAGGTTAGCTCTTTGATTGACATGGGTTTTGTTAATAGATTTTGACTATTTTTATATTTTGCATTAAAAGGCAAGATATTAATAATAAAATGTTATGAAAAATAAAGTTAAAAAAGTTGTTTTAGCATATTCTGGAGGTTTAGATACTTCAGTTATTTTAAAATGGTTACAAGAAGAATATGGTGCTGAGGTTGTAACTTTTACCGCTGATCTGGGGCAAAGAGAAGAAATTGAGCCAGCTCGTATTAAAGCGGAAAAGCTTGGTATAAAAGAGATATTTATTGAAGATATAAAAAGAGAATTTGTTCGTGATTATGTGTTTCCAATGTTTAGAGCTAACGCTGTGTATGAAGGAAATTATTTGTTAGGTACTTCTATAGCAAGACCATTAATTGCTAAAAAACTAATAGAAATAGCAAAGAAAACAGGTGCGGATGCTGTGTCACATGGGGCAACTGGAAAAGGTAATGATCAGGTTAGATTTGAGCTAGGTTGTTATGCTCTTAACCCAGAAATTAAAATAATTGCTCCTTGGCGTGAGTGGGATTTGAATTCTAGAGTGAAATTAATTGAATATGCTAAAAAACATAATATTGAAGTGCCAGTTGGTAAAGAAAATGAAGCTCCATATTCAATGGATGCTAATTTGTTGCATATTTCATATGAAGGAAATTCTCTTGAAGATCCATGGCAAGAATATGAGCAAAAAATGCTGCGTTTAACAAATGATTTTGCAAATTTGCCAGAAAAAGCAGAGGAAATAGAAATAGAATATCTAAAAGGAGATCCTGTAGCTATAAATGGTAAAAAAATGGAGTCTGAATTGCTTTTAGATTCTTTAAATTCACTTGCTGGTAAGCATGGTATAGGTGTTTTAGATTTGGTTGAGAATAGATATGTTGGTATTAAATCAAGAGGTATTTATGAAACGCCTGGTGGAACATTAATGCTTGCTGCGCACCGAGCTATTGAATCAATTACTTTGGATAGAGAGGCTGCGCATTTGAAGGATGAGCTAATGCCTAAATATGCTAAGTTAATTTATAATGGTTATTGGTTTTCTCCTGAGCGCGAGATGTTGCAAGCTGCAATTGATAAATCGCAAGAGAATGTAACTGGTATTGTGCGTTTGAAATTATTTAAGGGACAAGTTTATGTTGTAGGGAGAAAGTCAAATTGTAGTTTATATAGTGCAAATTTAGCTTCATTTGATGCAGATGGTGGTTATAATCAGAAAGATGCAGAAGGATTTATTAAGTTAAATGCTTTGAGATTTAGAATTAAGAAAAATTAATTTGGTTAATTATGTTTATACAAACTGAAGAAACTCCCAACCCATCTACTCTTAAATTTATGCCGGTAGGCACAACTGTTATGGGTGTTGGAACTGCTGCTTATGCAAAAGCATCTGATTGCACTGACTCCCCTTTGGCTGCTAAAATATTTGAATCAAAATATGTAAGAGGAGTATTTTTAGGTTCGGATTTTATCACCGTTACTAAAACTGATGAAATAGAATGGGATGGTTTGAAAGCAGAAATCCTTGCTATTATAATGGATCATTTTGTAGCGGGAGGTGAAGTTTATATTAAAAAGGATAAGAAAAAATCTGATTTTAACGCTCAGCAGGAAGATTCGGATATTGTTAAGCAAATTAAAGATTTGCTTGAAGAAAGGGTTAGGCCTGCCGTTGCAATGGATGGTGGAGATATTATTTTTCATAAATATGAGGAGGGTGTTGTTTACTTAGAAATGCATGGGGCATGTTCTGGTTGTCCTAGTTCATCAGTTACTTTAAAAAATGGAGTAGAAAATATGCTGAAGCATTTTATTCCTGAAATTGTAAGAGTTGAAGCCGCAGAAGATTGATATTTCAGCCTTGTAGACTAATAGAAATTGACTTAAATATATAATCTTGTTAGTTTGCCTTGAAGATAAAAGAGGTTTATATGTTTAATTTGAAATTGTGGCAGCAAATTTTTTTGGGTATGATAATTGGTGCTTTATCAGGCTTAGTGCTTGGAGATAATGCAACATATCTTAAGCCAGTAGGAGATATTTTTGTAAATATGATTAAGATGATTGTTGTGCCTTTGATATTTTTCTCGATATGTTCAGCTATAACTTCAATGGAGCAATCTCATTCACTTGGTAGAATTGGTGGTAAAAGCTTGTTAATATATTTAGCATCAACTGCTATTGCCATTGTTATTGGTTTGTTTTTGGCAAATGTTTTTGACCCGTCTCATGGTATTACAAATACTGAGTTATTTGGTAGCAAAAAAGATATACAACCAAAAACGGTTTCATTTTCTGAGACAATAGTAGGTATGATCCCAACTAATCCTATAAAAGCAATGGCGGAAGGTAATGTTTTGCAAATTATTGTATTTGCTTTGTTTTTGGGAACGGCCGTTAATATTACTGGCAAGAAAGTAAAAAAAGTCGCTGATGCTATGAGTGAAATAGCTGAAGTAATCTATTCTTTAACAGGAATAATTATGAAATTTGCTCCATTTGGTGTTTTTGCATTAATTGGTTGGGTAGTTGGTACGCAAGATCCAGAAATACTTAAGGCCTTAGTTAAGGTTGTTATAGTAGTGATTTCTGCCTGTGTTTTACATACAATTTTAGTTTATTCTTTATTTATTGCAGGATTGGCAAGGTTGAATCCTTTAACATTTTTTAAGAAAATTATAGATGCTCAATTTCTTGCATTTTCAACATCTAGTAGTTCTGCCACATTGCCTATTACTATGAAAGTTGCAGAAGATAAATTAGGTGTTTCAAAAGGTACTGCAAATTTTGTATTGCCTCTTGGTTCTACAGTTAATATGGATGGAACCGCTATATATTTAGGTATTTCTACTGTTTTTGTTGCTGGTTTGGTAGGAGTAGATCTTACTATAGGTAATTATATAACTGTAATATTTACGGCTACATTAGCTTCTATTGGAGCTGCTGGTATTCCTGGTGTTGCTTTAGTTATGATGTCTATGGTTTTTGCTTCCATAGGTTTGCCTATTGAAGCGATTGCGATAATTGCAGGGGTTGATAGGTTGCTTGATATGGTTAGAACAACGGTTAATGTTACTGGTGATCTTGCTATCTCCGTTGTTATTGATCGGTCAGAAGGTACTTTTGATCAAGCTTTATATGACTCAAAAGAAAGCAATTTAAATTTAAAATCTAATTTTTAATTTATATTAAAAATAGCGAAATATCGCTTTTAATTAGATTATTTATTAAGTAAAGTTAGTTATTCTAACATTCTATGGTGCAATATGACTTTGGCATTATTTAAAAAATTTTTTGGTTCTGCAAATGACCGTTATCTAAAAGAATTTGCTCAAATTGTAGATTCTATAAATTCTAAAAGTGAATTTTATAAAAATTTATCTGATGCTGAACTGAAAGGAAAAACAAAAATTTTTCAAAATAAATTAAAAGAAGGAAGTAGCTTAGATGATATTTTAGTTGATGCCTTTGCTGTGTGTAGAGAGGCGGCTGATAGAGTTTTAAAAATGCGTCATTTTGATGTGCAGCTTTATGGTGGTATTGCTTTACATAGAGGAATGATTAGTGAAATGAAAACAGGTGAAGGAAAAACTCTTGTCTCAACATTAGCTGCTTATTTGAATGCGTTAACAGGTAAAGGCGTTCATATTGTAACAGTTAATGATTATCTGGCTAGTAGAGATGCAAATTGGATGGGGAAAATATATGAGTTTTTAGGTTTAAAAGTAGCTTGCATTGCAGGTGATATTAGTGATTCTGAAAAATTAGATGCTTATAATGCTGATATTTTATATGGCACTAATAATGAATTTGGCTTTGACTATTTGCGAGATAATTTAAAATTAAGTTTAGAATCTATAGTTCAAAGAAGTCTTAATTATGCAATTATTGATGAAGTAGATTCAATTTTAATTGATGAGGCTAGAACCCCTTTAATTATTTCTGGCCCTGTTGATGATGACCCAGCATTATATATAAAAATTGTTAAAATTATTCCAGAGCTAAAAAGTAAATTTTTAGAAATAGATGAAAAAACAAAAACTATTTCATTAAATGATGCCGGTACTGATTTTTTAGAAGAATTATTGGTTAAGAAATCCTTATTAAAAAAAGGTTCTTCCTTATATGATGTAGAGAATGTTTCATTAGTGCATCACGTGAATCAGGCATTAAGAGCAGAGCATTTATTTAAAAATGAAGTAGATTATATTGTAAGTGACAATAAAATTTTGATAATTGATGAATTTACTGGAAGAGCTATGGATGGCAGAAGATATTCTGATGGATTACATCAAGCATTGGAGGCTAAAGAAGACGTGCCTATTCAAAAAGAGAATCAAACATTAGCTTCAACTACATTTCAAAATTACTTTAGAAATTACGAAAAATTAGCTGGTATGACAGGAACTGCTTCAACTGAGGCTTCTGAATTTCATTCTATTTATAATTTAGATGTGGTTTCTATTCCTACGCATAAATTAGAAAAAAGAGATGATAAGGATGATGAAATATATAAAAATTTAGAGCAAAAATATAGGGCGGTAATTAAGCAGGTAAAAGAATGTTATGATAAAAAACAGCCTGTATTACTTGGAACTATAAGTATTGAAAGGTCTGAAATATTAGCAAAATTACTTAAAAAAGAAAAACTTCCTCACAATGTATTAAATGCAAAGCAACATAATAAGGAAGCTAATATAATAGCTCAAGCAGGAAGGGCTGGGGCTATTACTATTGCTACTAATATGGCAGGTAGAGGAACTGATATTATGCTTGGTGGAAATCCTGAAATATTAGTTGCTAATAATGCAAAATTAACTTTAGATGCTGCAAAAGAGATTGTTGCAAAAGAAAAAGAGGAGGTTCTTAAAGTTGGTGGTTTGTTTGTTATTGGTACTGAAAGGCATGAATCAAGAAGGATTGATAATCAGCTAAGAGGTAGATCTGGAAGACAAGGAGACCCAGGAGTAACAAAGTTTTTCTTATCCTTAGAAGATGATTTGATGCGTATTTTTGGCTCAGAAAAAATGAGTTTTTTTCTAGATAAACTAGGCTTTAAAGATGATGAATCAATTCATCACCCCTGGATTAGTAGGGCATTAGAGAAAGCGCAGAGTAAGGTTGAGGGTCATAACTTTGAGATTAGAAAAACATTATTAAAATATGATGATATTTTAAATGAGCAACGTCAGGTTATTTATCATAAAAGAAAGGAGATAATTGGAGCTGAAAAAATTTCTGGCACTATTTTAGATTTTATCCAAGAGATAAATGGTAATATTGTTAGTAAATATATTCCTGCCAAATCATATATTGAGAATTGGGACTTAAAAAGTCTAGATATTGAAATTTATGATATTTATGGAGTGATGATTAATATAGAAGATTTTGCTAGTAAAAATGATGTTATGGCAGAAGCGATATTGGTAGAGCTTAATAAATTTTCTCAAAAATTTATAAAAGATAAGCGATCTGAATATGGTGAGGAGATGATGAATTTACTGGAAAAAAATTTAATGATAATGACTTTAGATTCGTTGTGGAGAGATCACTTAAATCAAATGGATCATTTAAAAAATGGAATTAATCTAAGAGCTTATGCACAAAAAGATCCGTTGGATGAGTATAAAAAGGAAGCTTTTGTAATGTTTGAATCTATGCTTGATAACTTAATGGTTCAGGTTGTTAAAAGAATAGCGCATGCAAGAATTTCGCAAGAATCAGAAAAATTTATGGCTAAGAATGATGTTGTTGATTTGGATGATATTGAAGAAAGAAAAGACAAAACCCAATCTGTTTTAGGGCAAGATAAGCAATCCAAACAAATATTTATAAATAAGGTCGCTCCTGAAGATAGAGATCCAAAAAACTCTGAATGCTGGGTTAAGTTAGGGC
>CBFHSE010000038.1:0-14432 GCA_965658435.1 Rickettsiales bacterium
CCTGAATAATTAATTAAATTAACAGGCTGACATAAATCAGCATAATTTGGAGCTATAATGTGCCAATCTGACATAAGCTTAAATATATGGAAACCTTTATCCCTAAAGAGTTTCTTAGTTGTTTTATTTAAAATATTCTCTAAGCTCTTTTCATGATTTAAATATTTTTTCATATGCTAAAACTAATAATTACAAAATTCTGGCCAGTTTTAATACCATTAATAATATATTTAATATTTAAATTTTTTATATTGCCTAACATTAAAGATAATAAAGATAAAAGAAAAGCTCAGGCTTTATATATTTATATAATAGCTACAATATTTAGTCTTATTTTATCAATCATTATATTTTTTATTAATGATTCAGCTGTTAAAACAAGATATTATGAGCCTGCTAAAATTATAAATAATAAAATTCAACCAGCAATAATTGAATGAATAAATTATTAGATCTAGATATTTTAAAAAAATTTAAAAAGATTCTTAGCTCAAACATTCAAGATTTTAGGATAGTAGGGGGAGCGGTAAGGTCATATCTCTTAAATAATAAAATCAAAGATATTGACATAGCAACTATCCTAAATCCAGATGAATTATTAGAATTAGCTCATGAAAATAATATTACACTATATCCTTCTGGTCTAAAATATGGAACGCAAACAATAATTATAGATAATAAGAAAATAGAAATAACCAGCTTAAGAAATGATATAAAAACAGATGGCCGGCATGCACAGGTTAAATATTGTAAAGATTGGCATGAAGATTCTAAAAGAAGAGATTTTACTATAAATGCTATTTATATGGATTTTGATGGTAATATTCATGATTACCACTCATCTCTTAAGGATATAAAAGATAAAATTATTCGCTTTATTGGAGAGGCTGAAGAGAGAATCCAAGAGGATTATTTAAGAATATTAAGATTATTTCGTTTTTATGCAGAGCTAGAAGGTTTTTCAATTGATATAAAATCTGAGGATGCTGCCAAAAAATTTGCCAATAAAATAAGTAAATTATCTAAAGAAAGAATCAAAGATGAACTAAAAAAAATATGTGTTTCCGCCAATTACGCAGCTGCGCTTACTAAATTAGCAAAAAATAATATTTTATCTGATATTTTAGATATTAACCCATCAATTATTGATAAATTAAATGGATTTAAAGGCCAAAATAATATTTCACCAGGCTTGATAGTAATTTTAGCAAATTTAGTAAAAGAAAAGCAATTATTAAATCTAGCATTAAGTAACTTGGAATTAGATAATATAAAATTTTTAAAAACGAGTAAAGATTTAGACTATAGTTCCTTAGCAAATATTAAGAAAAATTTATTTATTTATGGAAGAAAAAAATCTGAGCTAGCTTTTATCAATAAAAAATTTAATAAAAAGGAAAAATTAGACCCTTTAATTTTAAAAAAAATATCTCAAACAGAAATACCAATATTTCCAATATCTGGAGAAGATTTAAAAAAAGAGGGGTTTAATGAAGGGCGTGAATTAGGAAAAGAGCTAGGTCAAAGAATAAAAAATTGGTTAGATAATGATTTTAATATTAAGTAAATCTTAAGAAGATAGTTTTTTAGCTTTATCATCAGCAATTAATGGTTCTATAAGATAATCAAGCTCTCCATGTTCAACAATTTCTACTATTTTATATAAAGTTAAGTTAATTCTATGGTCTGTTACTCTGCTTTGAGGGTAATTATAGGTTCTAATACGTTCTGAGCGATCTCCAGAGCCAACTTGGCTTTTTCTATCGCTAGCTCTTTCAGCATCGCGCATTTGCCTTTCATGATCATATAATCTTGAACGCAGAATCTTCATGGCTTTTTCTTTATTCTTATGTTGAGATTTTTCATCTTGCTGTTGTACAGTGATAGAAGTAGGTATATGAACAATTCTTACAGCACTATCGGTGGTGTTAACAGATTGTCCTCCCGGACCGCTTGCTCTAAAAATATCTATTCTGAGATCTTTTTCATCAATTTTAATATCAATATCTTCAGCTTCTGGCAGTACAGCAACAGTAGCTGCTGAAGTATGAATCCTACCGCTTGATTCAGTTTCTGGCACTCTTTGAACTCTATGTACACCTGACTCAAATTTTAAATGAGCAAAAACTGATTTGCCAGCTATAGAGATAGTTGCTTCTTTACAGCCACCAATCCCAGTATCATTAATTTCAAGAATTTCAAATTTCCATTTTTTTATCTCTGCATATTTTTGATACATTCTTACTAAATTTCCAGCAAAAAGAGCCGCTTCATCTCCACCTGTACCAGCTCGAATTTCCAGGATAGCATTTTTTTCATCTGCTTCATCTTTAGGTAATAATAAAATCTGAATTTCCTCTTCTAATTTTGGTAAATCCTTCTTTAAGTCAAATATTTCGCTTTCTGCTAGCTCCTTCATTTCAGCATCAAGCTCAGGATCATTAATTATTTCAAGAGAATCTTGCAATTCTTGATTTAATTTTAAATATAATTTTGCTTTTTCAGCAATAGGTGAGAGATCAGAGAATTCTTTTGATAATGTAACAAATTCTTCCTTATTTAAATTTTCTGGATGACTTAATTTATTTTGGATATCTAGATTTTTATTAACTAGATCATTTAATTTATCACTAAAACTCATTATTTTTCACTATTTAAAGAATGGTAGCGCATCATAAAAGGCATTTGCGATATTGTAAATATAAGCGTTATCGGCAAAAAGCCAAAAACCTTAAAATTTACCCAAAAATCCAAAGAAAAATTCCGCCAGATAATTTCATTTAAGACCGCTAAGAAAAAGAAAAATAAAGAAAATCTAATAGTTAGAGTAAGCCATGCATCTTTAGGCATTTCAAAAACATTATTTAATAATAATTGTAATATTGGCCTTTTTAAGGCATAGCTAATTATTAGGATGATTGCAAATAAGCTATTTACTATGGTTGGTTTGATCTTGATAAAAAATGGGTCTTGCAAATACCAAGTTAGAAAACCAAAAAAACCAAGTATCACAGCAGATATAAGAGGCATATAAGCAATTTTTTTGCTATGTAAGCTAATTATTGCAAAAGCAATTAAGCTAGTAATAACCAATGCTATTGTAGCTGGAATAATACCAGAAGTTTTAAAAACAAAAAAGAAGATTAATAATGGGATAAATTCTAAAATATTTTTCAATTTTTAAAAGCGGTCAGGTTAGCGATAAAGAATTCTAAATTTATTCTTTCCTTATTCTTATATTGCATAAGGTAATTTTCTTCAATCAATTTTAAACGTTTTTTAGACATTAAATAATTAGCTTTCTTTTCTAAAATATTACCTTCTGCCATAAATTTTAAATCACTTAGCGCTTTATAGAAGTCTTGATATTCAATTATTAATTTATCAAGATCAGTTATAGGCATATGAAATCCAGCTCTTTGTAATAAATTCCCTAAAGATTTTATTTCAATAAAAGGCGCTATTTTAGGGCTAGCTTTTCCTAAAATAGAGTCAGCTTTCATACATGCTATGCGTAAATTTGCTAAACTCCCTTCAGCAGGGAAATTGGCTATAAATAAACCTTTCTCCTTTAAAATCTTTCTTATTTGTATAAAACTACCAACTAAATCATTTACAAGATGAAGGCTCTGACAGGAAATAACAAGATCAAAGCTATTTTCAGGCAAGCTAATATTTTCCTCATCCATACATAATTTATCTTTATGTTTGGAATAAGATAAAAATTCTTTGGAAATATTTGTTTCTAAAATTTCTACATTAGGCTCTCTATTTAGCAAGAAATCATAAAAAACATTAGATCTTGCTCCTAAATTAAGAACTTTTTTAAATTTTAGATTAGTTAAAGAGAGTTTTTCTATTAATAATTCAGCGGAATATTTAGCAAAAAAATCATTCTCATGAATTTGTTGCGCATAGCGAGCGAAATTATTTTTTAATTGCTCTCTATTAAAAATACTATCCATTTGCTTGCCACTTGCCATCAGAGCTTTGTTGCCAATAATTGGCATTTATCTGATTTGATTTTAAATTTCTATATTCATCTAAAAATAATTTATTATCAGAAAAAATATAAATTATTTGAGAAAATTCAGAGATAAAATCTTTATCATTAACAAGAGAGTTACTTATTAATATTTTAGCTTTATTGAGATTTTCATTTTTTGCGCTAATAAGTAATTTTTGAAAATATTCTTTCTTATCATTTACTGTGCCATGAGGTAGGAATTTATTACTTGAAAAGCTCCATAATAAACGATCAAATAATGCAACTTCCTCTTCATTCCTTAAAAGTAAAAAAATATTTTCATTTAATTTATCATAAATTTTATAAGCTAGTTGCGGTAGGGCTTTCTCAAGAGGGATAGCTGATAATTCATAGAATTTAAATTCTTTGTTTTTTGTCATAAATATTTTGATATAGTTTTATAGTTTTATTTTGCATATTTGTTATGGCAAAATTTTTTCTCACATGTAATTTAGCGGCGTTTTGCATGGCTTTAATTTTTGGAGATTTCAAAGAAAAATATAAATTAATAATTTGCGCTAAATCATCGCTATTATTAGGTTTAATTAAAAAACCTGTTTTATCGTTAATTACTGTTTCAGCAGCACCACCATGATTTGTGGTTATAACAATATTTCCTAAAGAGGCGGCTTCTACAATAACTCTACCAAATGCTTCTGGTCTGATTGTTGGAGAAACAATCAAATCTGCTAAAGAATAAAAATTAATTATATCTGTAACCTCTTCAAAAAATATAATTTTCTCTTCGAGATTATGTTTTTTTATAAAATCTAACAATGAAATATAATAGCTAGATGTTTTTTGAAATTTACCTACAAAAACAATTTTAAAATTTTTATGTTCTATTTTGAGAGATGCTTCTAACAAAATTAATTGTCCCTTCCAATCAGTTATTCTCGCTGGCATTACAATTATCTTGTCTTTTGTTGAGTTAGAGATTTGTTTTTTATAATTTGCAGTATTTTTAGCATTAATATTTTTTATATTAAATTTTTCAATATCTACTCCTCTATGAATTACATGAATTTTTGCCTCATCCTTAAAATTATAATTTTCTCTAATATGGTTTTTTATAAAATTAGAAACAGCAATAATTTTGTCGCCTCTTAGCATAACAGAATTATAAAGTTTTTTTATTTTTGATTTCCCAGAATAAACACCATGAAAGCTAGTAATAAATTTGATTTTACTGATTTTAGAGGCAATGAAAGCGCTCCATGCTGGCGCCCTTGATCTTGCGTGGATAATATCAATATTATATTTTTTAATAATAAATATTAAAATAAATGAATTAATAATGATTTTTAACGGATTCTTTGTTTTAACATTTAGCTTAATATGTTTAGTTGCACTTTTATCAAGGTTCTCGACTAATTTTCCGCCTGCTGAAACAACATAATTTTTAAAACCCTGACTGTTTAAAGCAGAAGCAATTTCAAGTGTTCCTCTCTCTACGCCTCCTGAATTTAAGCTGGGTAAAATTTGCAAAATTACTGGAGTTTTTTTCATATTCTAATATTTTGTAAAACTAATAAATATATAAATATGGCTAAATTACTTGAAAATCAAATTTTTGTCTCTAAAGCAAATAAAAAAATTTATTATGATGAAGTTAAAGGAGGGGATAAGTTCATAGTTTTTTTGGCAGGGCTTAAATCTGATCGCAAATCAAGCAAAGCAATTTTTCTAAAGCAATATGCTCTGAAAAATAATTTTTCTTTTATAGCTTTTGATTATTTGGGGCATGGTGACTCAGATCTGGAATTTACAGATTGCGATTTAGATATCTGGCTTAGTAATATTTCT
This sequence comes from Rickettsiales bacterium, assembly GCA_965658435.1. Classification (GTDB taxonomy): domain Bacteria; phylum Pseudomonadota; class Alphaproteobacteria; order Rickettsiales; family JABIRX01; genus JADHLN01. The sequence goes on from CBFHSE010000038.1 coordinate 5,834, forward strand.
GAAATTCTGGATAGATTAATTCCTAAAGCAGCCATTTTAGTCGGTTCAAGTTTAGGTGGTTGGTTAGCAATTAGGCTTGCTGAAAAAAAACATCCAAAAATTTCTGCTATATTAGGTCTTGCTGCTGCTCCTGATTTTACAGAAGATCTAATTTGGAATCAATTAGATGAAAAAAATAAAGAACTACTAAAAAAAGGTCAAATATATAACCTGCCAAGTGAATATTGTGATGCTAATTATGCCATAACATATCAGTTGATTGAATCGGGGCGCAGAAATTTATTGCTAAATAAGGAAAAAATAAAAATAGAAATTCCAGTTAGATTGCTTCAGGCAATGGAAGATGATGATGTTCCATATAAATTTGCTATTAAGCTTGCTGAGAAAATTACCAGTAAAAATCTTTCTCTGCAATTAATTAAAAATTCTGATCATCGTCTCTCAGATGAATATGCTAGGCAAAAAATAATTGAAAATTTAGAAGATATTTTAAAATTCTATAACTAATCCATAATTACTAATATTTATACTTAAATTTCTTTTGCATTATTATAAATAAATTACGTTTTTTTGTTTGACTATTATTATTACCTTGTTAAAAATACTAGTCTCCCTAATTTTAGGTGAAAATTTATTATATCTATATTTTAGATATGAATTGTTCTTTGATAAAGTGAATATTTGTTCGGTAAGATTTAAGGGTAGCGGACATAATTAAATTTTATGTTTTGAATTCATAAGAATTCACAGTTCAAACTTAAGAGTTTGATCCTGGCTCAGAACGAACGCTGGTGGTATGCTTAACACATGCAAGTCGAACGGACGTGGCCTAGCTTGCTAGGATTCTGTCAGTGGCGAACGGGTGAGTAACGCGTGGGAATCTACCCAGTAGTAGGGAATAACAGTCAGAAATGACTGCTAATACCCTATACGCCCTTCGGGGGAAAGATTTATTGCTATTGGATGAGCCCGCGTTAGATTAGTTTGTTGGTAGGGTAAAAGCCTACCAAGGCTACGATCTATAGCTGGTCTGAGAGGATGATCAGCCACACTGGGACTGAGACACGGCCCAGACTCCTACGGGAGGCAGCAGTGGGGAATATTGGACAATGGGCGAAAGCCTGATCCAGCAATACCACGTGAGTGATGAAGGCCTTCGGGTTGTAAAGCTCTTTCAGCAGGGAAGATAATGACGGTACCTGCAGAAGAAGCACCGGCTAACTCCGTGCCAGCAGCCGCGGTAATACGGAGGGTGCTAGCGTTGTTCGGAATTACTGGGCGTAAAGAGCGCGTAGGCGGTTTGTCAAGTTGGAAGTGAAATCCCGGGGCTTAACCTCGGAACTGCTTTCAAAACTGGCTTACTAGAGTTATGCAGAGGATAGTGGAATTCCTAATGTAGAGGTGAAATTCGTAGATATTAGGAGGAACACCAGAGGCGAAGGCGACTATCTGGGCATATACTGACGCTGAGGCGCGAAAGTGTGGGGAGCAAACAGGATTAGATACCCTGGTAGTCCACACTGTAAACGATGAGTGCTAGGTATTGGACTTTAAGTTCAGTGTCGAAGCTAACGCGTTAAGCACTCCGCCTGGGGACTACGGTCGCAAGACTAAAACTCAAAGGAATTGACGGGGGCCCGCACAAGCGGTGGAGCATGTGGTTTAATTCGATGCTACGCGAAAAACCTTACCAACCCTTGAAATGATAGATCGCGCTTTCCAGAGATGGATCGCTTCAGTTCGGCTGGATCTATCACAGGTGTTGCATGGCTGTCGTCAGCTCGTGTCGTGAGATGTTGGGTTAAGTCCCGCAACGAGCGAAACCCTCATCCTTATTTGCCATCGATTCGGTCGGGGACTATAAGGAAACTGCCGGTGATAAACCGGAGGAAGGTGAGGATGACGTCAAGTCATCATGGCCCTTACGGGTTGGGCTACACACGTGCTACAATGGCAACTACAACGAGCTGCAACGTCGCGAGGCGAAGCTAATCTTTAAAAGTTGTCTCAGTTCGGATTGGACTCTGCAACTCGAGTCCATGAAGCTGGAATCGCTAGTAATCGCGGATCAGCATGCCGCGGTGAATACGTTCCCGGGCCTTGTACACACTGCCCGTCACGCCATGGGAGTTGATTCTACCCTAAGCCGGTAAGCTAACCTTTTTGGAGGCAGCCGTCCACGGTAGGGTCAGCGACTGGGGTGAAGTCGTAACAAGGTAGCTGTAGGGGAACCTGCGGCTGGATTACCTCCTTAAAGTATAATGGTTTTATTGACTTGATCTTTATAACCATAATACTGAAAATAAATGTCCGTTATCCTTAATTTTTATCGAGCAAATCACTTTTTATCAAAAATTTTCCGTAACTTACTTATCAGCTATATTAAAAAAATTATAACATAGCTATATAACATAGCTATGTTATACTTATTAAGCTTGATTTAAATTAGCAAAAAATTATAACTGTTGAAAAGAAATATCAAATAATAGGGTAAAGGTGATAATCTTTTAATTGATAATGCCACCACTCTGTTTCTAAAAATTCAAAGCCTGCAAGATTCATAATTCCTGCTAAAATAACCCTGTTCTTTTGAGCGTCAGCTGAAATATCATGGTTACCATGATGCGCCTTTTTAGTAAAATCATCAAAATCTGTTCCCATATCAGCTTCATTACCATTTTGATCTGTAAGGGTAAGATCAACTGCTATACCTCTGCAATGAGTCAATTCTCCGTTTTTAGGGTCTGATACATATTTAGGGTCTTGAAATTTATCCCATAATTTTTGTTGTATATTTATAGGACGATAGGCATCATAGATTTTTAATTTATAATTTAGATTTTTGGCTATTAAAGATGCTTTATAGAGATTAAGAGAAGCGGTTTCATGGAGATAGCAATCTGCATTATCATAGAGCTTTTTCTTTACAAAATTTTCATTTGTGGCATATTTGAGATCAATAATAATATTGCTATTGGTAATTTTTTGTAACATGAGAAAAATAAAGGAGATTTTAGAGAATAAAAAAAATATAAAACATCAACTTAAACAAGCAATATTAAACAGTGATTATAAAGAAATGCAATATTTAATTAATAATAATTATTATGATTTAAATGAATTAGATGAGCATTATTTTTCTTTGCTTGATTATGCTTTAATTTGCAAAAATTTAAAAATAATTAAATATCTTATTAACAGAAAAGTTAAATTAGGCCTCACCTTATATCAAATTAACAAAGAGGATATATTTATTGATAAAATAAAGCTATTACATGCAGCCGAATATGACCTAAATAATCTTGATATAGTTGGTTTCGCACCAATCCATTATGCTTCAACATTAGGTTTTGCAGATGCTATAAAATTATTAATGCAATATGATATAAAAATTCTAAAAACAGCTATTAATGGCGATACTCCAATTAAGCTTGCTATTAAAAATTCTAAAATTGGAGTTTATATAGGAACAGCATAGCAATTTTCGGAGGCTTCATCTTGCAATTTGCATATTTCTAAACATGCATCGCTAGCTAATTGATAGATTTGATCAAATTGTTTTTTACTAAAATTTGCACCTTCAGCACTTGCCTGAACTTCTATTAATTCTGCCTTATTATTAATAACAAAATTAGCATCAACATCAATATTTGAGTCTTCCAAATAATCAAGATCTATAATTGCCTTATCATGCATTAAACCAACAGAGATTGCAGCTATATTATTTTTAATAGGATTATGTTTTAAGATATTTTGTTTACATAGTTTATTAATAGCGATTTTAAGCGCTACAAAACCACCATTTATGGCTGCTGTTCTTGTACCTCCATCTGCTTGTATGACATCACAATCTATAATTATTTGTCTTTCTCCCAATTTTTTTAAATCGATTCCTGCTCTAAGACTCCTTCCAATTAATCTCTGGATTTCCTGGGTTCTTCCTGATTGCCTTCCATCAGATGCCTCTCTTTTTATCCTGCTATTAGTTGACCTTGGTAACATGCCATATTGAGCGGTAAGCCATCCTTTGCCAGTGTCTCTTAGAAATCTTGGCACATTTTCTTCGATTGAGGCTGTGCATATTACTTTTGTATTCCCTAAACTAATCAGGCATGATCCCTCTGCATGTAGGTTAATATTTGTTTCTAAAGTTATTTCTCTTATCTGATTAAATTTTCTTCCTGATATACGTTCCATATTTCAATTTAAATTATTTTGCAGCAAATAAAATAACGAAAATAATTAAATATGTCTAATAATTATTAATTGCAAAATTCAGAAAAAAGTTTTAAAAAAGAAAAAAATATTTAAAAAAATGGTCACAGAAGATAACAATAAAGACAAATCTTCTAAGCAAAAAGCCGAAAAAAGCCAAGAAGCAGCTACGGCAAATCAACAAGTAAATACAGCTGAAAAAAAAGAAGTTAAAGATAACAACAAAGAAGCTGAATTGAATAATAAATTGCTTAGAATGGCAGCAGAGATTGAAAATTTACGCAAAAGAAATGAACAGCAGGTAAAAGAGCTGCAAAAATATGCAATTTCAGATTTTGCCAAGGAAGTAATTAGTGTGTTAGAAAATTTCTATTTAATAATAGATAACGCACCAGATGCTGAAATTCAAAAATCTGAGACAATAAAAAAATTTTATGATGGCATAAAAATAACACATAATGATTTATTAAAGCTATTTGAGAAGAACGGTATAAAAAGAATTTATCCATTAGGAGAAAAATTTAACCATGATAACCAGCAAGTTGTCAGCCAAATAAAAAGTGACAAAGAATCTGGTACGGTTATACAAGTAATCCAAGCAGGATATATGCTAAATGATCGTTTACTCAAGGAAGCCTTAGTTGTTGTTGCACAATAACAATACTTAAATCATTATAATTTAACGTAAAAATAGGTTTTATATGACTAGAATATTAATAGATGCAGTTTATCCACAAGAAATCAGAGTAGCTGAAATTTCAAAATCTGGCAAGGTTATTAACTTTGACTATGAATCTGCTACTAGGAAGCAATTAAAGGGAAATATATATCTTGCTAAAGTAACAAGAGTTGAGCCATCATTGCAAGCAGCTTTTATAGAATATGGACAAGATAAACAGGGATTTCTTCCATTTGCTGAGATTCAAACAGATTATTATCAAATTCCTACTGATGACAAAAAAAAGTTAGAACAGCTTCAAGAAGAGATAGAATCAGCCCATAATTCAGAGAAAGATAGCAAAGAATACAAGGCAAAATCTTCTCCTAATACACGCCTTAAAAAAATATCAGAGGCAGCTGAGAATAACAATTCAGATCATGATGATTTAGATGAATCTTCCTTACAAGCGCTGAAAAAAAAGCTAACCCAAAAATATAAAATACAAGAAGTTATAAAAAAGAACCAATTAATTTTGGTTCAAGTTATCAAAGAAGAAAGAGGTAATAAAGGAGTATCACTTAGTACTTATATATCTCTTGCAGGAAGATATTGTGTTTTAATGCCAAATAGCGGTTCACGTTCTGGAGGGATTTCACGTAGAATAGATAATATATCAGATAGAAAAAGACTAAGAGAGTTAATTAAAGGATTTAATATACCAAAAGGTACAAGTTTAATTTTAAGAACTGCAGTTCAAGGTAAAACTGATCAAGCAGTAGAAAAAGATTATAATTATTTAGTGAATCTATGGAATAATATCAGGCAAGATACATTAAATTCTTCTGCACCAGCATTAGTATATCATGAAGCTGACGCTATAAAGAGAGCAATAAGAGATTTATATGAGGAATCTGTTGAAGAGATAATAATTGAAGGATCAGATGCGGTGAACAGAGCAAAAAAGCTAGTTAAAGCTATTGATAATTCAGCTCTAAAAAAAATCAAAGAGCATAAAAGCAAAAACACTCTTTTTAAACATTATAAAATAGAAGAACAAGTAGATTCATTTTATCAAACAAATGCAAGCCTAGAATCAGGTGGTTATCTTGTAATAAATATAACAGAAGCATTAATCTCAATAGATGTAAATTCAGGCAGGGCAACAAAAGAGAGGTCTGTTGAAGAAACAGCCTTAAATACTAATTTAGAAGCTGCAAAAGAAGTTGCTAGGCAAATAAGATTAAGAGATCTATCAGGTTTGATTGTAGTAGATTTTATCGATATGATAGAACTAGAAAATAGAAAAGCACTAGAAAGAGAATTACGATCTGCATTTGCTGATGATAAAGCTAAAATTCAAATTAGTAGAGTAAGCAATTTTGGCTTGATCGAAATGTCCAGGCAACGCTTGAAACCAAGTTTAATTGAAACAAATACCGATCCATGCTCTGCATGTAATGGAACAGGATTTATAAAATCTTATTCTGCATTTTCTATAGATATTTTTAGGGCAATCAGATTTGAAGTAATCAAAAAATCATCTCGTTTAGTTAAAGTTTATGGTTCAGCTGATGCTATTGCTTTTATCACCAATTTTCGTCGTAATAATATAAATATTTTAGAGCAAGAAAATAACATAAAATTATTTTTATATGTTGATCATAAATTAGCCTCTTATGAATTTAGGGTTGAGTCTGAAAGAAATATTGCTGACGAAGAACAGGAAAATCTTGATAATGACAAAACATACAATATTATCAAAGATAGAACTAAAAATATTAATTCAGGGGATGCTAAAAAAACTGTAGCTGAAAAAAATCTCATGAAAAAAATTTTTAAAAAACTTTCCAGCTAATTTTATTTTATTTTACTAACATTAGTTATTTCAGCTTCTGGGAATATTTCTTTAATTAATTTATAATCAGAACTTTCTAAAAATGCAGTTATTCTACTATTATTTTCTTCTTCTTGCTGCTCTGAAATAGTTTTAGCATTTATTTGAACATCTTTTACAATAATTTGTATCTTATAACCAAATAATTCTATTGTTTTATCTTCAATATTATTTAGCAATTTTTTCGGAGTAGCTATTTTTTCTGCAAAAATTATTTTATCTTGTGTAAATTCAACAACAACTAAATTATTGCAAATAAGATTATATATTAAAGGATGCTTGTCTGAAAAAGCCTCTAAAAATTCCTCAATAGAATTAACGGGGTAGGGTTTACTATTTTCAATATTATGGTTTTCTGAAGATAAAAAATTATTTAAAGTTTTTTTTTTACTTCATTATTTGATTGATTAAGAATTTTTTCCAAATTTGCATCTGGTGCTAAATGACAAATTCTTATAACAGCAAGTTCTAGTGCCTGCATTTCATTTGCAATAAATTTTACCTCTTCTACTGCCTTAACAAGCATTTGCCATATAGGTATAATTTGACTTATTGCTAATTTAGAAGAAATATCTTTGATTTTATTTTCTATCTCAGAGCTTACTTTTATTTCTGTAAATTCGTCTTTAAGAATTATTGCTTTGGAAACTAAATAAGAAATTTCTAATAAATCATTTAAGATATTTTTTATATCAGCTCCATTATAATAAATATGGTTAAGTTCTTGCAATGCCTCACTAATCTTGCCCTCTACAATATAAGAAAATAAATTGAAACTATTATCTAAGCTTGAATAACCAAGACTTTGCCTAACTATATCTATAGTTAAATTATTATTGCTTACCAACCTCATCTGATCAAGAAGAGATAAAGAATCTCTAACTGAGCCACCAGATAAATTACATATTGAATCTATTGCTTCATCTGAAAATTTAATATCCTCTTTGTTACAGATATTTTTTAAATGTTCTGATAATTCATTATTTGCTACTCTTTTTAGATCAAATTTTTGACATCTAGATAAAATAGTAAGTGGTAATTTCCTTATTTCAGTTGTCGCAAAAATAAATTTAGTATGGGTAGGAGGCTCCTCCAGAGTCTTTAGCAAAGCATTAAAAGCGCTATTTGAAAGCATATGCACTTCATCAATTATAAATATTTTATAACGTGACATAGCTGGAGTATAATTTGCATTTGCTATGATTTCTCTTACATCATCTACGCCAGTTCTACTTGCAGCATCCATTTCTAAAACATCTGGATGGTTACCTTTCATAATAGATATGCAATTAGAACATTCCAAACATGGTTCAATTTGCGCAGCATCATTTTTACCATCTTTACCAATACAATTTAAAGCCATAGCCATTATTCTGGCTGTTGTAGTTTTTCCAACACCACGAATCCCAGTTAAAAGAAAAGCATGAGAAATTTTATTGGTGCTAATAGCATTTTGTAATGTCTCTACTAAATATTTTTGACCAACCAAATCTTTAAATTGCTTAGGGCGGTAATATCTAGCAAAAACCTTATATTCAGATAAAGACATCTACATTAATTAAAAAGAGCATTCAAAATATAAGCAAGCAGCAAAAATGCAAGCTCTAGAATAAATAAATAGTTGAAAAACAACAATTATTTAGATATTGTTTAAAAGGGGTAGGCAGTTCATTTTGTTAATTAGTCAGATCCGAAAGGGAGCAGCTAGCACAATTATGAACTGGGTTACCCCTTTAATCTTAGAGAAATCATCCATCTTTTAGCAAAAATATTTATTCATTTAGGAGCACTAAACTTCATCATATTTTTACAAAAATATGAATAATTTC
>CBFHSE010000039.1:0-14129 GCA_965658435.1 Rickettsiales bacterium
AGGAAGAAAAATATTATTTTTATAAATATGCAACAATTGCAATAGCCAAATCAGGAACTAATAATTTAGAAATAGCATCTTTTTCTGTACCTATTATCACCTATTATTCCGTCAATTTCATAACTTATTTAATTCTTAAATTATTAGTTAAAACAAAATTTGTTAATTTAATTAATATAATGGCTAAAAAAGAAGTTATACCAGAATTAATCCAACATCATTGTTCTGAAAAACATATTTTGGATAATGTGAAATTATTATGGAATAATAAAAAGCTTAAAGAAGAAAAAATTAAGCAGCAGAATTTTTACCTTGAAAAATTTAAGGTGAAAAATGAGAATTCCTCTTATAAAGCTGCAATGGAAATATTAGATATTATTTAATAAATTTTTTCTTTTTAACCAGTAAACCATAGCATAATAAGAGAATTGTAACTAGGCATAATGTTAAAATAGTAACATTACTTAAATTTTCTTTTATAAGAGATTCGTTACTGCCAAACATCATACCTAAAACTACTAAAACACCCATCCAGATTGCTGAACCTAGAGCTGTATAAAGAGTAAATCTTTTTTTACACATTGTACATAAACCAGCTGGTATAGAGATATATTGCCTTAATCCAGGTATTAATCTTGCTGTAAATGTTGATATTGAACCGTGTGATGAGAAAAAATTATTAATCTTTTGAAATTTATCTTCAGGTAGAAAAAAATATTTACCATATTTAGTAATAAATTTTATTCCTAATTTTTTAGCTAAAAAATAATTAATATATGCACCGGCAATACTTCCTAAAATACCTGCTAATATAGATAGAGTAAGAGATAACTTGCCTTTTGCAACTAAATATCCAGCAGGTATCATAACTAACTCGCTTGGAAATGGTATAAAGCTACTTTCAATAGTGATAAAAATAAAAATTATTAAATATTGATATTGCTCTATTATCTCTGTTATATTTCCTAATATATTAATAATGAACTCACTCATTTATTTTCCTTAATATTATTTAGTTTATCTAATACACAGCCCGATTTTATCTTTTCTTCGATAATTGTAAGAGCATCTTCGATTTTACTATATTTTTCTGAAGTTAGCAAGGCAAATGCAGCATTTAATATTACTATATCATAATAAGCGTTTTTTACTCCGCTAAATAGAGCAAGCATTTTTCTTGCATTATATTTACTATCACCTCCCTCTATATCTTTAATATCATGAAGTTTAAATCCATATGTTTTAGGATTTATTGTTAACTCAACTTCTTTTATCGGGTTATATAGTAATGTTTCTGATGAAATAGATATTTCATCCATTCCATCTTTACTAGAGACTATATTTATATTTTTATAATCTAATTTTTTTACAGCATTACCATAGGTTTTTATCAAATTTTTATCATAAATACCTATTAACTGTCTTGAAGTATTTGCAGGATTTAATAGTGGTCCAATTAGATTGAAAATAGTTTTTATTCCTAATTCTTTTCTAACCTCAGCAAAACTTCCAATAATTGGATGAAAATTTGGTGCAAAAAGAAATGCTATATTATGTTTAGAAAATTCTTCTTTGATTTCTGCATTATTTTGCGAAATATTTATCCCCAATTCTTTTAATACATCTGCAGAGCCTGATAAAGAACTTATTGCTTTATTGCCATGTTTAGCAATTTTTACATTACAACATGATATGATTATTGCCACAGCAGTGGAAATATTTAGAGTATTTTTATTATCTCCTCCAGTACCACAAACATCTATAATATTAGTGCCTAGATCTATTTTTTTAGCTTTATCTCTTAATATTTTGCAAAAAATTGAGATTTGCGAATCAATATTATCTAATGTTGAAAGATAAAATAAAATAGCCGCTTTTTCATTATCACTTACATCTTTACTTATAACATCTAGAAATAAGTTTTTTAGATCAGAATGTGAAAGAATTTTTTCTGATTGAATTTTAAGTAAATAATCTTTCATTAAAATTTATTTAGAGATTATCTTAAGAAAGGCTCTTTCTAAATTTTCTGATTTATATTTAGCTTTTAATTGTTTGGGCGTGCCCTCAAAATTTAATTTACCTTCATGAATTACACCTATATGGTCACATATTTCTTCCATATCTGATAGAATATGCGAACTAAAAAATACAGTATTACCTTTTTTAGCATAATCTTTTAGTAAATCTTTTAGCTTTATTCTAACATGAGGGTCTAAGCCACTCATTGGTTCATCTAATATTAATAAAGGAGCTTCAGATAATAATATTGAAATCAAACCTAATTTCTGACCCATACCTTTAGAATATTTATTAACTCTCTCATTTAATGAGGAAGCTCTTAAATCCAAGTCTTTTGCAAATGATAAAGCTTTTTTTTCATCATATTTTTTATTAAAATAACCTACTGATAATTTAAGAAATTCATGACCTTTTAAATATATTGAAGGCTGAAATTTTTCAGGAAGATATGCTATATTAGAACGGGAGTCTTTTTCTGTGGAGTTTATACCAAATAATTTTATTGAGCCTTTATCAGATCTTAGTAAATCTAGAATAATTTTAATTAATGTGGTTTTACCAATACCATTTACTCCGATTAGACCAAAAATTTGTCCTTTAGGAATATTAAAAGAAATATTATTTAATGTTTTATTATTTTTAAATGATTTAGAAATATTTTTTATTTCTACTATATTAGATTTTGTCATTTTATTTACCTTCAATAATATTAAGTGATGAACCTAATCTAAATGACTGATTAGGCTTTAGTGAGAATATTACTATTGCAATATTATCAGTAATTTCAATATATATATCTTGTGGAATTTTTCCTTCATCCACAATTTTAGTTAATGTATCAACAAATTTTCCATATCCTGTAGTCCATTTAAACTTTACATTTTTACTGTCAATTGTTAGTAATTCAAGATCTGTATTACTTGACTCTTTGTTAATTTTAGAGCCATTAATCCAAATAGACCAATTATCTTTTGAATAATATAAAATAGAGTTTAAATAAAAATTAATAACATTAACTTTGGCAATTTGTTCTTGTTTACTCTCTATTTCATCATCAAAATTCGCTTGTACTTCAATACCTGCTGATACTGCATCTTTTACTAAGTTTAGTCGTTCTATTTGCTCTTCACGAAAAAACAACGAGTCTGAGTCTTTTAATATATATTCAATTTTTTTATATGATTTTGCAGTTTTATCTTCATTTTTGGCATTTTTATTATTTTCTAGTTCCATTACTTCAAATGAATTTTCCCTGCTAAAATTATAACTAGGTGCTAATTGATCTTGATTTTGAATATCACCTTGAGAATTTACATTGGCATGTAAAACTGAAATATTATTTAACACTATTAGTATAATTAATAATCTAATCTTCATATTTACTTTTCTCTTAAATCATACCAATTAATGATTATTTCTGCTGTAACCGCGGAGTAATTACCCTTATTTTTATTATATTCTGTAAGAAAACTGCTATCAATATCTCTATCTAAATTAACTGAGTAACTTTTGAATTCTAAATAACCAGGGAATCTAAGCCTTAAATCATTGATAAAACTTAGAATATCTATATCTGTTAAGCCTCTAACGATAATTTGAATTCTACTAAATTCTGATGATATATCTTCGCTTACTTTTTGTTTATCTTCTATTATTTCCGGTTTGGACATCTGGATATTTAATGAATAAAAATTATATTTATCTCTTAACTCATTTACAATATCTTTTGCCGTATTAATTTTCAAACCTTGAAAGCCCTCTTCTTTTGTAGAAATTAGATTTTCCCAAGTTAATAAAGCTTTTTCTATATCTTCAGTTTTGTTGTTAAAGCTTCTTATTTTATTTTGAAATGAACTTACTTCATTTTTATATGACCTCTCTTTTTTAACTAATTTTTTTTTGTTATTTGTTAGATAAGTATTTGAATAATAGAATGATACTAATATTCCTATGATTATGGAAAATTTGAAATAAACTTTAATTTGTAACTTCTTTTCATTAATCATTTTTTTCCTTAATATCGAAATTAATAGGAATATCTTCAATTGTCTGACTAAAATTTATTGTATCCGGTAAATCTGAGTGGATTATTTCATAACCATTAAACTCGGTTTTTATATCTCTTATAAATATATCATATTTAGAAAATAACTCTTCATAATTTAACTCATCAGCAATAAATATTGCATTTATCTTTAATATCATTCCTTTACCAGCAATAATATTATATTTAAAATTTTTTATTTTTACTTCATTTGGTAGTATTTTGGAAAGACGTAAAATTATTTGTAAAGGGTCATATGAGATAGATTGGAGCTTATTATGAATTCTAGAAACTTCAATTACTTTATCCTCATCAATATCAAAACCGAATTTTTCTTGTCTAATATTTTCTAATCTTGATGAAAGAGTTGTAATTTTAAATTGATGCTTTTCTATTTCTATATTTTTATTGTTGATAGTATTCAGATTTACTAAATTATATATTACTAAAAAAAACAATGAAAATAAAATTGTAAGATTTTGAGCAATATTAATATTGTTCAATTGCGAAATTTTCATTAATGTTTTGGTAAAAAAAGCTATATATCTTCCTTTTATAATGAAATATGCCGATATATCCTGCTCAATGATATTAACTCGTGACTGAGGTATTTTATCACCATAAATAACATTATTAAATTCATCCTGTTGAACATATAACACATTATATCCTGTAATTGATGTAGCCGGTAAAATTTTTTGTAATTTAACGTCAAATAATGCATAGATATTAATACCTTGTTTATCTTTATAGCCAATTCTTCTTAAATATTCTACTGTTCCAATTATTTGATTTTTTAAAGCTTCGACTTCAATTAGGTTCTTCATAATATTTTCATAATTTAGAAGGCGTGTGAAAATTAGTTGAGAATTCCTAGATACATTAATTCTAAAGCCACCCATTTTAGATTGAATTACAATCATTGACCATTTAGCATCTTCAAGTAGACGTCCTTTTTTCTTGAGTATATCACTTAGATTTTTATCTAATTTGGATATTTCAATTGGTAATGAGTATATTGCATCAATTGGATTATTTAAATTTTTTAAATATTCTATCCATTGCGAAAGTGGTGGTACCGAAGAAATATTTGATATTATAAAATTTGTATTATTTCTATCTTTGCTTTCATCTTTATATGGATAGTAATTATTTAAATCTTTTTTGTTATAATCTCTTGCAATTCTTCTTGATAAAAGCTTTTTAATTATAAGAGGATTAGTGGATGGAATTTTTATTATTTTTAAATTTTGCTCACTTACATCTGTAAGAATATATACGGGAACTTTATAATGCCTTCTTATAAAAGATGCAAATTCCGTGATTTTATTATCTTTAATGTTATTTATCTCAATATATTCCTTAGGGATATTTCTTTCAAATAGAGTCGCAGATACTCCATTATCTCCAATGAATATTACTATTTTTTTTAATATAAATCTTTGAAAAAATACTAACATTACCTAATCTGACTAAAACTTGAATATAATGGACCAAAAACTGATAATGAAATCCATAATAATAACAAACCCATTATTAGTGTTAATGCAGGCTGAATAATTCCTACCATTGCCTCAACAGAATCATTTACTTCCTTATCATAGAAAAATTTTACGTTTCTAAGAGAATCTTCCATATTTCCTGTTTTCTCACCAACTTCAAACATTCTAATTACTAAGTTTGGAAATTTCTTAGATATTCTAAGAGAATTACTGATAGAGTTACCATCTGAAACATCCTGACTGATTTCTGTTATTGATTGCTTAATAACTTTGTTATTTACAACCTTCTCAACAATTGCAAAACAATCTATAACATCAATTCCACTTTTAAATGTGATAAGAAAAAATTGACTAAATCTTGCAACGTCTATTTTTAGCATCGTGCTACCAATATATGGTGTTGCTAAAATTATTCTATCAATAAAATATGAATATGCTTCTGAAAGATTATATAATATTTTATGAAATATAAAGAGCAAAATCGGCAGGCTTATCATATATTGCCATTTAGTCTGAAAAAAATCTGAAAAACTAATTAATGCCTCTGTATAAAAAGGTAAATCAAAATCTTGCTTTAACAAAAACTCTGATAACTTAGGAATTACTACAATCATCATTATTGCCGTTACAATAAATACTACCAGTAGTAAAAACAAAGGATATCTTATTGCTTTTTTAGTTTTTCTTTTAATTTCTTCAGACCATTTTAAATGATCTCCAAGATAGGCAAATGATCTGCTTAAATTACCTGTTTTTTCTCCTGCCCTCACAAGTCCTACAAATAGTTCATCAAATGTTTTTGGATATTCCGACATAGCATCAGATAGCATTTTACCAGCTTTAACTGACTCATATATATCCTGCATTAAATCTCTAAATTTTGTATTATCTTCTGAATCTCTTAAATCTTCAATTGCTTGAGTAATAGGTACACCTGCTTTATCAAGCTGCTCAAAATGAGTACATAATAAAATAAGATCCTTTCCTTTTATTGATTTTGATATGCTTAAATTTAAGAATGATTTTGAAGCTAAATTATGGCTTATTAGTTCAAGCCCTATTTCTTTTAATTTATATTCTAAATCATCTATATTATCAGCATTCATTGAGCCTTTAAATTGCTTTCCAGTACTACTAATTGCTTCATAAAGAAAATTAGGCATTATAATCTCTCTGTCATATCGACATTTCTTATCAATTCATCTATATCAGTTATACCCTCTAAAACTTTATTTATACCATCTTGAGCCATTGATATAAAACCTTCTTTTTCTGCTTGCTCAATAATTGCATTTGAAGTTGCATTTAGAGCAATCATTTCATCAATTTCTTTTGAAATAGATAAAATTTCAGAAATTGCTACTCTTCCCTTATAGCCTGTATTACTACATTTTTCACAACCTTGAGCTTTGTATAAATACAGGTCCTCTTCATAGTTATTTTTTCCTATTATATTATATTCTTGCTCTGTAGCTTTTTTCTTAATTTTACAATCATTGCATAAGACCCTCACTAATCTTTGAGCAATGCAACATATCAGTGATCCCGATAATAATGAAGAGTCAACTCCAATATCTTTTAATCTTGAAATTACTCCTATTGAGTCATTTGTGTGCAGAGTTGTAAATACTTGGTGTCCTGTCATTGAAGCTCTTATCGCAATTGCTGCTGTATCTGGGTCACGAATCTCCCCTACAAATATTACGTCAGGATCTTGTCTTAATAATGATTTGATTCCTTCAGCAAAATCCATACCTTTATCAGATACTGCAGTTTGCCTAATTAGAGGTATTTCATACTCTATAGGATCTTCAAGTGTCATTATATTTTGATCTACAGAATTTATGTAATTTAAAATAGAATATAATGTTGTTGTCTTTCCACTACCAGTTGGACCTGTAACCACGATTATTCCCTCTGGTTTTTTCAATAGTTTTATTAATTGATTTATATTATTTTCACTATAGCCAAGCTGGTCTAGATTCACTAGTGATTTTGCTTTATCTAGAATACGCATTACGATATTTTCACCGTGAACTGTAGGTTGCGTAGCAACACGAAAATCTACCTCTCTTCCCAATACATTAGCATTGGCGTGCCCATCTTGCGGCTTTCTGCTTTCAGCAATATTCATACTTGACATAATTTTTATTCTAACGGCAATTGGTGGCCAATAATCTATATGAAATGCTTTTACTTGCCTCATTTTACCATCAACTCTATATCTTAACCTTAGAAAGCTCTCTTCAGGTTCAAAATGAATGTCTGAAGCGTTATTATGAACTGCATCAATTAATATAGAGTCTACTAGGCGAACTATAGGGCTTTTATAATCCTCTTCCATATTTTCAGATTGATTATCTATACCCTCCTTAGCATTTTCTATTTCTTTTAAAATGCCATCTATAGACATTTCATAGTCATAATATTGATCTATGACCTCTAAAATATCAGTTTCAGGACTATAAACAGGCTCAATAGTGAAGCTTGGTGGAAAAAATTTTTTTGCTTTATCTAGTGCAATTACATCATAAATATCATGGATTGCTAATGTAATTTTTTTAGGCTCAATTGATACTGGTATAAGTTTATTAGATAACGCAACATTTTTGGGAATTTTCTTTACTAATCTAGGGTCGAGGACAATTGATTTCAAGTCAAATTTCTTAATACCTGATGTTTTAGATATCGCCTCTCCCAAGGCACTTTCTGTAACGAAACCCATGCTAACCAATATGTCACCAAGTGATCCTTGACCTTTTATTGCCATTTGTTTCTTTGCGACTAATAGTTGGTCATTAGATATAATGCCTTTTTCTATAAGAATTTCATCTAACTCTTTGCTAACTTCTATATTGTCTTTAGAGTTTGTATTTTTAGGTAATTCTTCTTTCATCAAATAAAATAATACCAGTTACAATTAATATTTATTTTTGTTTATTTTCAACTAATATTTTAAAAAATCTTTAATTGCATAATACAATTTTCATTATAGTTGAAAATACAATAGTTAACAATATTTTCTTTTTCTTCACATATACATTTGTCTTTTTTAGATAACCCTATGGCATATTTGTCATCTGCTAAAAAATTTCCTTCTAAAGGTTTTGCGTCATCTAGCTTTGCATCAATATATTTTGCAATATAATTATTAGCGCATGGAATTGTTAGGTTACCTTTCTTCTTATCATTAGCTATTCTTATATAGTAGGATTTTTCTCTTAGATTATAATTAATATTATTTAGCTTACTATCTGTAAATATTTGATAACCACATTTTGAATAAATACTTCCCAGCATATTGTAATTAATTTTTGCATATGATGAATATTTATAGTGAAAATTTTGCTTACCAAATAAATTTGATTTTTGCATATGTTCAAAAACAAATAAGCTTTCATAGTTATCATCAATAATATTATCTCCATTGCCATTGTAATTACTGCTTAATGTTTTTTTTGCATAAGGGTAGTCTCCAGGCATAAAATTATATATCTGGTTAAATATTAAAAGAGATTTTTTAATATCGGATATTTCAGAGACTAGTTTTATTTTATTTAATTTATCATTTAAAAATTGGAATGTTAAAATAATAGATGTAATTATCATGATAAATATCAAGGAAATAATTATTTCTATAAAACTCATAAATGTTATATAATATTCGATTTATCTTATGCCTAATTCTTTTTTTGTTTTTTATAGTAATAATATATAACAGTCAAAATAATAATTCAAATTATTTTTCTACTGAATTACTGAGCAATAATTCTATTATATCAGGCAATGCCAAAATAATTGATGGAGACTCAATAATAATAACTAATAATGAAATTAGATTACAAGATATTGATGCCCCTGAATATGACCAAAAATGTTATGATCTTATGAATCTAGAATATAATTGTGGTCTTGATGCAAAGAATTATTTAAAAAACTTAACCTATGCCAAGGAAGTAATATGCAAAATTTCTGGTAGAGATTTTTATGAAAGATTTCTTGCTACTTGCTATTTAAGTGAAAATGACATCAATATTAACAGAGAAATAGTCAAATCTGGACATGCTGTAAAATATGGATCTCTATCGAAATATTACCAAGAAGAATTATATGCTAAAACAAAAAAACTTGGCATTTGGCAAGGTAGCTTTATCACCCCAAGGCAACATAGAAAAAATCGTTAATTATTTTGACACTAGCTTATTTTTAGCTTCATTTATCAAGCTAGATATATATTCTGACCCGCCTCTGTCAGGGTGATTATATTTTATCATTTTCTTATATTTTTCTTTTACCTCACTAATTGAAGCATTTTTTTTTAAACCTAATATTTTATATGCTTCATCATTAGTGATTTTAGACTTAGTTTTTCTAATATTATTATTTCTTATATATTTGGCTATAATATTAATTAAGCCCAAATTACCTAGAAACATTCTAGAGAATTTGAATATTATTGGTAATAAAACTGTAAATAAAGCAAGAAAAAACTGTCCAAATTTTATTAATATTAGAGTTATAGGAATAAGAATTAATGTAGCGATAATAGCTTTTTTATATTTTTCTTTATATCTGAAACTAACAAGAAATATTAGAAAAGATATTATTGCAACTAATATAATTAAAATCATTTTTAAATATGTATAGCTCTATCAAATGCATCTAATATTGCCTCGTGAATTGCCTCTGATTGAGTAGGATGGGGAAAACATATCTTAAATAAATCCTCTTCTGTTGCCTCAAGATTCTTGGCAATAACAAAATTACTTATCAACTCCGTAACATCAGCACCTACTAAATGAGCTCCAAGTAATTCCCCAGTATCATTACTAAAAACAACCTTAATCATCCCAGATTTTTTACCTATAGCAATGGATTTACCGTTTGCCATAAATGGAAATCTTCCTACTTTTACATTAGTATATTTTTCTTTTGCCTGATCCTCTGTAAGTCCAATAGATGCTAATTGTGGATATGAATAGGTGCATGCAGGTATATCCTCTAAATTTAATTTATGAGGTTTTAAACCAGCAATGTGCTCTACTGCATTTATAGCCTCATGAGAAGCTTTATGAGCTAACCATGGAGCTTTAGTTACATCGCCAATTGCGTAAATTCCTTTTTCATCAGTTTCACAATAATCATTAGTTAAGATGTAATTATCTTTTATTTTTATATTAAGTGATTTTATACCAATATCCTCGATATTTGGAGAAACTCCAACTGCCTGTATTATTTTTTCAATTTTAATTTTCTCGCTTTTTTTGCTATGTTTATTTTCTATAGTTAAGATAAGATCATTTTTATTTTTAGAAAATTCTTTTATTAATGTATCTTTTTTTATTTTTATACCAAGATTGGTAAATTCTTTTTCTGCATATAGTGAAATCTCTTTATCTTCTGCCGGCAATATTCTATCCGCAACCTCTATGACAGTAACATCTACACCTAAACTATTATAAAAACTTGCAAACTCAATACCAATTGCACCACTACCTATAATTGCAAGAGATTTTGGCTTTTTATCCAAATTCATTGCTTCTTTATATGTTAACACATCCTTATAATCAGCTTTGATATTTGGTAATGATTTAGCTTTTGCACCAGTTGCAATTATTATATTTTGTGCTTCTAAATCCTCAATAAATTTATCATTTTTATCGAATATTCTTATTTTATTATTACCGTTTAACCTACCATATGCACTGAATAATGTAATATTATTTTTTTTGATTAAATGTTCAATTCCAGATGATAATGTTGATGCAACATCTCTTGATCTTTTTATTATTTTGTTAAAATCTATTGATATATCTTTAACCTTCAAACCATATTCATCGGCTGATTTTATATAGTTATAAATTTCAGCTGATTTTAATAACGCTTTAGTTGGTATACAACCCCAATTTAAACATATGCCTCCTAAATGATTAGCTTCAATAATTGCTGTTTTCATACCTAATTGGGATGCTCTAATTGCTGCAACATAACCCCCAGGACCTGCTCCTAGTACTATTAAATCAAATTTTTTCATAGTTAAATAATATTAAAATTTTCTTTGTAATGATAATTTAGCTCCAAATGTAATTACTTCATCTTCATCTATATTGGTACTGGATTTTCTTCCAATGATAAAATTTAAGTCATTGTCAAATTTATAACCTATTGATATTTCATTTTGATTAGATTTATAATTTTTATTTTCATAACTAATATCTTTAGTTAATTTATTTATATTAGCTGACCAATTTTGATAACCTAGCTGAAGCATTAAGGTTAAGTATTTATAATTACCAGGTAAATTATTATCACCAAAATCAGGTCCAAAACGATAGTTAATGCTATTGAAATTATTTATTTTAACATATTCTATAATTGGAAGAATTTTAAGGTTATATAACATATATTTATCTGCACCTAAAGTTATAGCTATTCCCTTTTGATCACTTTTATTTTCAATTACATTTCCAGGATTGATAGTGTGATAACTTAGATTATAAAAAAAACCTTCATAATCATATAAATTATCACCAAAGATATTCAAGCTGTATGATGATAAGCCTCTACTATTTCCAGCCTGACCGATTGTACCATTTCTTTTATTTGATTTTGTTATTATTGTATCTTCAAGCCCTGTTTCATCATTAAAAAAGCTACTTAATGTAATTATATGCTGCCCATAATCCTCCAGATTAATTTTGGCGTTAACTTTAACACCTAATTTTCCAACTAACTCATATTCTTCAGCATAGTCGCTACCCCATATAGATGAATGTAATTTTTCATTCCATAATAAAGCAAAATTAGGATTATATTTTCCAACCAATAATTCAGCTTCTTCATTAGTGAATTTTAGGTTTAGCTCTTCTAATATTATAGCCTGATTTTTAAAAAAACCATCTTGTCTATCTTGGTTACCTTTTATTTGATGAATTGACCATGAAGAATTTACATCTAGGTAATCTTTAAGATTGAGGCTAATTTCACTTCTTGTTTCAATAAATGTATTATTAGATTTTTTAATATTTGAATCTGAATTTTTAACACCATTTATTCTGTCAGTTTGGAGCTCTATATAATATTCTCCTGATATTTTTTTTGCCTCAATATTGTAAGGTAATATAATTAAGGATAGAAAAGTTAGCAAAATTGATAAATTTTTTATCATTATAAGACCAATAAAGCAGAGTTTTCTAGTAAATGTTGAAGTGATTGTAAAAATCTTGCTCCTAATGCTCCATCCACAACTCTATGATCGCATGAAAGAGAAATAGTTAAGCAATCTATGGACTGCAGATTATTATGCTTATCAAAAACAAGTTTTTTACTTGCAGCTCCTACAGATAATATAGCACTTTGTGGAGGATTTACTATAGCATTAAATTGTTTAATGCCATACATACCTAAATTTGATATACTAAAACCTCCACCTTGAAATTCATGAGGAGCTAATGTACCTGCTCTAGCTTTACTTGCTAAAATTTTCATTTCACTTGATATTTGAAAAATAGATTTCTGATCACAATTTTTGATAATTGGAGTTATTAATCCATCATCTATAGATACTGCTACTGAGATATCAATGTTATTATATTGTAAAATAGAATCATTATTCCAAGATGCATTTACCTCAGGAACATTTTTAAGAGCAAGAGCTGATGCTTTGATTATAAGGTCATTAACGCTAATTTTGTAAATTGGTTTACCAGATTCATCAATGTTTGCGTTATTATTTATCTGTGTTCTTAAACTTAATAAATCACTAATATTACAATCTAAAGATAAATAAAAATGAGGAATTGATTGCTTTGCCTCAAGTAATCTGTCAGCAATTACTTGCCTAATATTATTATTAGGAATTTCTGTAAATTCTTCATCATCTCTAATAATTTTATTTGATGAGAAAGGTGCTGATAAAAAATTTATTATGTCAGACTTTATTATCCTGTCTTTAGGACCTGAACCTGGTATATTATTAGGATTTATATTATTAAGATTGGCAATTCTTTTAGCTACAGGAGATATCTTTACATCGGATGTATTAATTTGGCTTTTTTTTGTAACAGTGATAACCTCTTCATTATTATTTATATTATTAGCTTTAGGTGGTTTTGCATCTGTTTTTTCCTGCTCTTTTTTAATGTAATTATTTGTATTTTCTTCTTTTTTGTTATCAGACTGATTTATTATTGCTTGAGAATTATCAGATATTTTAAAATTTTTGAGGTCATCTTTAGTTTCGCCATCTTCTAGCAAAATAGCTATTACGGAGTTAACAGCTACATTTTTTGACCCTTCAGATATAATTATTTTACCAATAATTCCATCATCAACTGATTCTACTTCCATAGTTGCCTTATCAGTTTCTATCTCAGCTATAACATCTCCTGATTTTACATTATCTCCTTCTTTTTTTAGCCATTTAGCTAAATTACCTTCTTTCATTGTTGGTGATAATGCTGGCATTAATATTTCAATTGGCATAATTTCCTCTAAATGTTAAAAATTTTTTTTACCTCTCTTACAACTTCATCACTAGATGGCAAAGCTAGCTTTTCAAG
>CBFHSE010000040.1:0-14059 GCA_965658435.1 Rickettsiales bacterium
GGGTTCATGCTAGGTTAGGAGCGCAATCTCCAGTAAAAATTCTTGATGGCGAGCCAGGTTATATGCAAGAAATTCTTGGTAAGGTAGCGTCACTCAAACTAAGTGATATACCAGAAGGAGAACATCGAGAGGCAGTTGAAGCACGGCTTAAAGAATTACAACAAAAAACAAGAAGTTCAGCTGAGGGTTCACATGTTGCACAAGTTACTGCAGGAAGAGAAGCAGGAAGAAACAATGACCCTTCACAAGGTCGCAGCTGATAACATCCAACCATTAATAATAAAATAATTGTTAATCACCCTGCCCTCATCTAATAATTCATTGTTATATCTATTTTCTAATACCGATTTAACTAGCTCTGATTTTGCCTCCCTTTTATGATAGATCTTTCAAATTCAGCAAAAGCACCCATAACTGATAATAGCAACTTTGACATTGGATTATCTTCTCCTGTAAAAACTAATCCCTCTTTTATAAACTCTAACCGAATATCCTGCTCTGTCAGCTGTTTTACTAAACTACGTAAATCATCTAAGTTACGAGCTAATCAATCCTTAGAATGAACAATTACCGTGTCTCCTTCTCTAATATAATTTAGCATAGCTTTGAGTTGCGGTCTTTCTGAATTCTTTCCAGACAACTTATCTATAAATTTTTTATCTAGCTTTATACCTTCTAATTGCCTTTCAAAATTTTGATCAGGTGAAGATACTCTTATGTAGCCAATTTTTTTGCCCGTCATTTATAAACTTTACTTCTGTGCTCTATTTCTAATATTAATACAACTAACTCCTTGTTTTTGATATAACAAATAACTCGGTAATCCCCTACCCGATATCTCCATAACTTTCGTTTATTTCCTGTAAGAGCCTTGCCAAAAGAAATCGGCGAATTGCTTTTTTCTACTTTCTGCAAATATTTTATTACTCTTATTTGAGAATCTTTATTTAGTTTTTTTAATTGCTTCTTAGATTCTGCTGTGAATTTTAATTTCCACATTCTTTAAATATCTAATTCTTTTGCAATTTCATCCAAATCATAGGTCTTTTTATCTTCAGATTCCTCAAACTTCTCTAAAGCCTGAATACCTTTTTCATAATCTGCTAAATTTTCTAAATATATTGATAAAGCTTTTTTAATGATAAAAGATTTGCTTCTCTCATATTTATGAGCAAACTCATCAAGTGATGAACTTAGCTCGTCTGGAATTTTTATAGAAATGGAATGCATAGTTAAGTATAAGTATTTATTAGTATTACCTAGCGTCTATTATAACTTATAATAACTACTAAGTAAAGCAAAACCATACATTTAAAACAAGAATGTCAGAATAGGGTCTAAGATATCAAAGCAAATGTGTCAGATAACAAAAAAACCAACTCTAATCCGACACATCATAGATATTTAAATATTGTCCAGTTAGAGTACACCCTAAAACTACATCACCACACCACTCTTTAAGTAAATAAAAAGCCATATGTACAAAACATCTCTTAATCTTAGTTAAGCAGATAACAAAAGAGATAACAAATGGTGAACAAATAGGAAATAAATCGCTTATTCTGAGGGGGCTAGAGCTGAAACAGTCTCCTTTATCCCTTTGCTTGCAAAGGTTTAGGTCAGTTCAATTTTTTTTGTACATGACTTTGTACATTAAAAATTATCTACCATAAATATTAGTAACCCAAAATAGTTAATGGAATATACGATAGCAATAATAAATGCACTTAAATGGCCAGTTTTTATATTGGTCGTTTTATGGGTGTTACGCAAATATTTAGCTAATTTAATAAATCGAATAGAAAATCTCTCTATGGATTGAAAAAAAAGAAACTCTTTTTACGAAGTTCAAAAGAAAAGTTAGAAAAAGATGGAAAGATTATACCTCCTGACTCGCTAGAAAAAGAAAACAAAAAGCTTCTAAAAGTAAATCATGATGCTTCTATTAAAGACGGGGATGAAAATTTATTTACCTTAATTGAAAATAGAGAATATAGCCAAGCCCTAGAATTATATAAAAAAGAACTACTTGTTTATTCCGCAAACATATCAATCTATGTCTGATGAAGATGGCAATATTTGTAATATTCAAATTCCTGCCAGAGGGAAGAAAACTATGACTTACAAAGACTCGTATTACTTCTCTTTGAAAAAAAATATAAAAGAAGTGGTCTTTATGTTCACCTTCATGTACTGGGGAGAAAAAAGCCTATAACAAAACTTGTATGCAAAATAGAGATAGTAAAATTTCTGATCTATGTGAAGAGCAGGTGAGAATAACAAAACAAACTTTATATAGATATGTTTCTCCTACTGGAGAATTAAGAGATTATGGTAAGAAACTATTAAATAAATAAACCCCTTTTCTTAAGAGTATTTTTCTGATATACTAATATTAATATGTGATGAATATAGAGGTATAGAATGACTCAAGAAGAACAAGAAGAATTAAATGAAGAATTATTAGACGCAGCTTCAGATGGTAATAGTGAAGAAGTAAGATTATTAATAGCACAAGGAGCTAATGTTAATACTGTAACTAATATTGGAATAACACCCTTGCACTTGGCAGCTGAAAATGGTCATACTGAAGCTGTAGGTGTATTAATAGATAAAGGAGCTGGTGTTAATGCTGTAGATAAATATGGAAAAACACCCTTGCACTCGGCAGCTAGAAAAGGTCATACTGAAACTGTTAAAGAGTTAATAGCAAAAGGAGCTAATGTTAATGCTGTAAATAAAAATGGATATACACCCTTACACTATGCAGCTAGAAAAGGTCATACTGGAATTGTACAAGAATTAATAGCACAAGGAGCTAATGTTAATTGTAAAGGGACATATGAACAATCACCCTTACACTTGGCAGCTAGAAAAGGTCATACTGGAATTGTACAAGAATTAATAGCAGAAGGAGCTGATGTTAATGCTGTAGATGAAGATGGAAAAACACCTCTTTATGATGCCCAAAATCAAGGTGATAAATTCTATAACATAGTTATTGATGCTATAGCTAAAAAAATAAATAATGACACTCAAAGAGCAGAGGCATTTATGATGGCAACTCATGATAGGTTAGGAACACAATCCCCAGTCAATTCTCTTATACCAGATTTAATAAGAAAAATCACTGAAAAAGCAGCACCAAAAAGAATGACACTTGGTGATATACCAGAAGGAAAACATCGAGAGGCAGTTAAAGCACGGCTTAATGAATTACAAGGAGAACATGTTGGTTCACATACTGCACAAGTTGCTACAGGAAGAGAAGGTAGCCCTTCACAAGGTCGCAGCTGATAACATCCAACCATTAATAATAAAATAGTTATTATAACCTCCCCACCTTTAAAATTATATACTACTATGCTACCGATTTCTTTTAATTCACTTATATTAAAGTTATTCAATACATAAACAGGAATTAAATGTAAGTAAATAAATTTTTCTGAACTTTCGGAACTTTCATAAACCTTCGGATTTTCAGAAAGTTCAGAATATTCATAACTTTAGAACTATAGAGATTCATATAATCAAACTTTGCATCTATAAAACTTGCTTCTTCAAAAGAAAAACTAGCATCAGACGCATCAGCCCCTCACCCCTTACTTTATTCAAGGATATTTATTCTTAAAAGGCATATAACTGGTAACTATCACACCACACCACATACTATTATACTTATATAAATAACTAGCTTTATGCATATCTTGAATTTAGCTTTTTCAACTGTATAATAGCTTAAATTTTAGATATTTACATGCAACCAAAGCAAAAACCAAATAATCCATGTTTTTCATCTGGCCCTTGCGCAAAAAGGCCAGGTTGGGATATTAACAATCTTAGCAATTTCAATCCAGGTAGATCGCATAGAGCATCATGCCAGAAAGAAAAGCTAAATAAAATCATCACCCTTACAAAAGAGTTACTTAACATTCCTGATGATTTTTATGTTGGAATAGTTCCAGCATCAGATACAGGAGCAGTTGAGCTTGCAATGTGGAACTTACTTGGTGCGAAAGGTGTAGATGTTTTTTCTTGGGAAAGTTTTTCAAGCGATTGGGCTATTGATGCTCAAAAAGAATTAAAATTAGATGATCTTAAATTATATCATGCTGATTATGGCATATTACCTGATTTAACAGTAGCCAGCAAAGATCGTGATCTAGTTTTCGCTTTTAATGGTACTACAAGTGGTGTTAAAGTAGCAAATTGTGATTTTATTGCAGACGACAGAACAGCTATCACAATTTGCGATGCTACTTCAGCAATATTTGCCTATAAAATGCCTTGGCATAAATTAGATGCTACAACTTTTTCATGGCAAAAAGTTTTAGGAAGTGAAGCGGCACATGGCATGTTAATATTATCTCCTAAAGCAGTAGAAAGATTAGAAACATTTGAACCAAACAGACCAATACCAAAAATATTTAGAATTAAGAAAAAAGGTAAAATTGATGCGGCAATTTTTAGTGGCGCAACCATAAACACACCTTCAATGCTTGCTGTTGAGGATGCTCTAGATTCCTTAAATTGGGTTAAAGAAATAGGCGGAGAGAAAGCCATGATTTCCAGATCAGAAAATAATTTAAATATCATTAAAAAATGGGTTTCAGAAAGCTCTTGGATTGATTTTTTAGCCGAAAAAACTGAAACTATTTCTTCAACTTCAATTTGCTTAAAAATTAGCGATAATAAATATCAAGAACTGGATAGTGAGCAACAAAATTCTTTTGTAAAAGAAATAGTAAAACTACTTGCTAAAGAAAATATAGCTTATGATATTGCTGCATATCGTGCAGCTCCAGCAGGTATAAGAATATGGGGAGGTGGAACTGTAGAAGCAAGCGATTTAGAGATTTTAACTCAATGGTTAGATTATGCTTTTACAGAAATTTCCAAAAATTATTTTTAATAAATATGCAAGAAGCTTCCAGTAAAAATTACCAAAAAAAACCCAAATGGCTAAGAGTTAAAGCTCCTACATCAAAAACATATCAGCAAACCAAAGATTTAATGCGTAACCTCAAATTAAATACGGTTTGCGAAGAAGCTGCTTGCCCTAATATTGGAGAATGTTGGAGCAAAAAACATGCAACTGTAATGATTATGGGCTCAATATGCACTAGAGCATGTGCTTTTTGCAATGTAGATACAGGGGTACCCCAACAATTAAACCCTCATGAACCAGATAATGTAGCAAAAGCAGTAAGCGAAATGCAGCTAGAACATGTTGTAGTTACTTCTGTAGATAGAGATGACCTTGCAGATGGTGGAGCTGAACATTTTGCTAAAACAATTGCTAAAATTCGTTTATATTCTCCTAAAACTTCTATAGAAGTCTTAACCCCTGATTTCTTAAGAAAAGGAAATGCTTTTGAAATTGTGATTCAAGCCAAGCCAGATGTTTTTAATCATAATATAGAAACAGTACCTTCTCTTTACCCAAAAATTAGACCAGGAGCAAGATATTTTAATTCTCTTTCCTTATTGCAAAATGTTAAAAAATATTCCAAAACAATTTTTACGAAATCAGGTGTAATGGTTGGCTTAGGAGAAACTAAAGATGAAATATTACAATTAATGGATGATTTAAGAGCGGCTGAAGTAGATTTTCTAACCATTGGCCAATATCTCCAACCTACACCAAAACATGCAAAAATATCTAGGTTTGTCCACCCAGATGAATTTGCATATTACAAACAAATGGCAGAAGCTAAAGGGTTTCTAATGGTTTCAGCAACTCCTCTTACACGCTCATCATATCATGCTGGCGAAGATTTCAAACAATTACAAGAAAATCGTAATAAGCTGCATCAACAATAAATATGTTAATATTTTATCTACCTACCGCGAGAAAAACTAGCTATCATTTTGAACATATCATCATCTAAAGCATTTGCATTAGATTTCTCCCCCAATCTAGGATGTTTCGCCATAGCAAAAGCTAAAAGACATTTATTATCCAAAAGCGAAATAATATCTTTATTATTTTTATCTCTAGCAATTTCTTTTGCAGTTTTATAAGTATTAGCTCCAGAATCTAATAAAATATTAACAGCCCCTTCTTGATTTAAATCACAGGCATAATGGAGAGCTGTATTAGCATTGTTACAAGCAACATTTATATCAGCACCAAATTCAATTAATGCCTGCATAGCATCTAAATTACCAGATATAACTGCATAATGAAGGGGGGTAAGACCAGCTATGTTATCTCTAATATTAAGATTCATGCCTTTATCTTTAAGAAACCTTATTTTTTCTACATCTGCCAAGATAAGCTCCATATGTAGAACACTCATACCATCATTATCATATAGATTTAAATTTAACTTCGGGTTTTTTTGCAAAAAATCCTTTAAACTATCAACGTCTCCATGAATAGCTATTTGAAAAAATTCCAATTCAATATTTTTACCAAAACAATCAAAACCTAAAAATCTTTTCACATAACGCCGCATAAAAAAACCTTTATTAAAACATAAATAATATCACAAAAATAATTAATCACTTAAAAAAGTAACCCC
The DNA here is from genome assembly GCA_965658435.1 of Rickettsiales bacterium. Classification (GTDB taxonomy): domain Bacteria; phylum Pseudomonadota; class Alphaproteobacteria; order Rickettsiales; family JABIRX01; genus JADHLN01. Next base: position 6,528 of record CBFHSE010000040.1, read on the forward strand.
AATTATTACCTTAAAAATAGGTAAAACTTTATAAGTCTTACAAGATAACAAGAAAACTTAAAGATTTTTTTTTATTTATATTTATAATAAAAGTACAAACTAAAATACCATATATGGAGAAAGAGAATATTTTTAAATTACCAATTTTTGCTACCAAAATTTCTGCTGGTTTTCCTTCTCCAGCAGATGATTATATGGAAGGTAAATTAGATTTAAATAAATATCTAATTAAACACCCAGCTGCTAGTTTTTTTATTAGAGTAATTGGTGATTCTATGATTAATGCAGGAATTTTTGATGGTGATTTACTAATAGTTGATAGAAGTTTAGAAGCATTATCAGGTAAAATAGTAATAGCGGTTATAGATGGTGATTTAACTGTAAAAAGATTATTAAAAAAACAGCATAAAATTTACCTTGCAGCTGAAAACCCTAACTATTCTAACATAGAAATAAAAGATGAATCTTCCCTACATATTTGGGGAGTTGTAACTAATGTGATTCATAAATTATGAGTGCTATATTTTTTTTAATTGATTGTAATAATTTTTATTGTTCCTGCGAAAGAGTTTTTAAACCAAATTTAAATGACAAACCGGTTATAGTTCTTTCTAATAATGATGGCTGCATTATTGCCCGTTCTAACGAAGCTAAAAATTTAAATATTCCTATGGGAGCACCCTATTTTAAATATAAAAATTTAATCAAAAAAGAACAAATTCAAGTTTTCTCATCTAATTATCAATTATATGGAGATATGTCTAACCGGGTTATGAATATTATCAAATCATTTAGCCCATATATTGAGTTTTATTCCATAGATGAAGCCTTTATAAGAGTAGATAATTTAAATATTAAAAATTATGAAGAATATGCTAATAACATAAAAGATAAAATTGCTAAATATACAGGAATACCTGTTTCAATTGGCATTGCAAGGAGCAAAACATTAGCTAAAATTGCCAATCATATTGCTAAAAAAAACAACCATATTTACTCCCTACTTAACAAAGATACTCAAGATAATATTTTAAAAAAATTCCCTATAGATGAAATTTGGGGCATTGGTAGAAATTTAGCACCTAAACTAAAATCTCAACAAATATTTACCGCAGCCGATCTCAAAAATAGCAATACTATGTTAATGCGTAAATATTACTCAGTAACTTTAGAAAAAACTATTAGGGAATTACAAGAAATAAACTGCCTTGATTTAGAAGAAAGCAAAGCTAAAAAAAATATTATTAGCTCAAAATCTTTTGCAAAACCAATTACTGAAAAATATGAATTACGCCAAGCCATCGCCAATTATGCTGCAAGGGCTTGCAAAAAACTACGCCAACAACAAGGTCAAGCACAAGCAATTTATCTTTTTATCAAAACAAATAAATTTAGTACTTATAAAAGACAATATCAAAACCATATAATAAAAGGTTTTATTAATCCAACTAGTAATACCCAAACAATATTAACCTATAGCAAAATTATGCTCGATGAAATCTATAAACCAGGATATGAATATCACAAAGCAGGAATAATTTTGTTAAATATTATTGATAAAAACATCGTTCAATATGATTTATTTAGCAAAAATTCTAATAATGAAAAACAAAATAAATTAGCGCATATTATTGATGATATAAACAAACTATCAGGACAGGAAATAATAAAATTTGCTATTCAAGGTAATAATCCATGGCAGCAAAAAAACCAATATCATTCTCCATGTTACACCACAAAATGGGACGAGCTAGTCACAGCTTCTTAAAGAAACTCAGGCTTTAGCAATAAAATAAGGGTTTATAAAATCTTCATTCAACCCATATAATAATCTCTTACCAGATAAATCTAAAACTGAGCCACCTGCTGCTTGAATAATAGCATCACCTGCAGCACTATCCCATTCCATTGTATGAGAAAAATAAGGAAATATCTGAGCCTCTCCAGAAGCAATTTTGCAAAATTTCAAAGCACTAGAAAAAAAGGAAATTTTATCTATAAAAAGATTATCTTGAAAATCTTTAAATAATTTATTGTGCTGCATTCTTTTACTAGCAATTAAATGCATATTTTTACTTTTTTTATTAGTTTTTATGATTTTTTTACAATTATCCTGCCAGACAAAAGCTCCTTGATAATTTGAATAATAACTAGTTTTAGCAAAAGGAATATGAATATAACCAAATTCAGCTTTATTATTTTTTATATAAGCTAATGAAATAGCAAATTCTTCAGTTTTTTTAATAAAAGCAGAAGTTCCATCAAGAGGATCCAACAACCAAAATTCTGAAGCAGAGATATATTTTTTATTAATTTCAGAATCTTGTTCCTCAGAAATAATTGGTGTATCACTTATTTTTTTTAATTCTTTGATAATAAAATCATTCACTGCTAAATCTGCATTAGTAACTTGCGATCCATCAGATTTCTTGGTTACAATAACATCCTCTACAAAAAAATCTAAAAGCATGGCACCAGCTTGCTCTAATATAACAAGAAGCTTTTCTTCTATGTGTTTCACTTGATTATCCAACAGAAATATATATTTTAAAATATTATATCATTCATCTTATGAGTAAGGCGCAAAACTCTCAATGAAAATTATAAGAAATTTTAGCAATATATCTTCCCAAGAAAAAAACACTGTTTTAGCCTTAGGTAATTTTGATGGCATACATCTTGGACATCAAAAAATCCTTACAAAAATACAAGAAATTGCTAAAAAATCTGATAAGAGAACAGCTATAATGAGCTTTGAACCTCATCCATATAGATTTTTTAACAAAACAAAAAATTTTAATATTTTATCATTACAGGATAAAATAACCTTACTAAAAAATAACCATATTGATTATCTCTATCTAGCTAAATTTAATAAAAATTTTGCAAATATTACTGCCGCAGAATTTATCAAACAAATCTTAATAGAAAAACTAAATATTAGCCATTTAGTAATTGGCTATGATTTTATATTTGGCAAAAACCGTACAGGTAATGCAGATTATTTAAAAACAGCATCAAAAAATTATCATATTCCCTTTACGCAAATCTCTTCACATATTACAGCAAATGGAGAAATTTATTCATCAACCCAAATTAGAAAAGCATTAATTGTAGGAGATATAGAAAATGCTTCCAAAATGCTAGGGCGTAATTATTTTATTAAAAACAGAGTGATTGAAGGTAAAAAAATTGCTAGAAATTTAGGATATCCAACAGCAAATCTAAAATTAAATAATCTTTGCCTAGCAAAATTTGGTGTTTATTTAGTTAAAGTCCATATAGAAAATAACATCTTTAATGGAATCGCAAATATTGGTATAAAACCAACAGTAACTGATGCTAACATCCCAATTTTGGAAGCACATATTTTTGACTTTAACAAAAATTTATATGGACAAAAAATTAAGGTTGAATTTATATCTTTTCTACGAGAAGAGAAAAAATTTTCAAATATTGCAGAATTAAAATCTCAAATTACTCTTGATATTAACCAAGCAAAAATAATATTAAAAAATGTTAAAATTTAACCCAGCCAATAAATCATTATTTTTTAAGGCAATAATTTTTGCCTCTATTCTAACTATAATAGATTTATATAGTAAGGTAGCTATTTTTAATTATTTAGATAATCTTGAATATCCTTTTATCAGAATAAGTAATTTTTTAAACATAGTTAAAGTTTATAACACTGGAATTAGCTTTGGCATGTTTAATGATCTTGCATATGGTAAATATATTTTAATAATTATAGCTTTAATAATTAGCATATTTTTAATTATGTGGCTTTATAAAACTAATGATAAATTAATTATATTTGCTCTATCATTAATTATAGCTGGTGCATTTGGCAACATAATAGACAGAGCCATAAATGGCGCAGTTGCAGATTTTATAGATGTTCATCTAGGTGCTTATCACTGGCCAGCTTTTAACTTTGCTGATAGCTATATTACAATAGGTGCAATATTACTAATTTATGATGAATTTTTTAAAAAAGGAAAAACCAAAAATGCTTAAATTACTAATTTTAATAATATTACTGGCTAATTGTAGTTATAAAAAACCTCTAAATAACCACCAACTTTTAGTACCTCCTTTTATTCAAAGTGAGAACCCTGAGATTTACGAATTATTTAAATCTGATAAAAAACAGAAAAATTAATAATGCCATATTATAAAGCCATAGTTGAATATAATGGTAAAAATTATTCAGGTTTTCAAAAACAACCTAATTTAAGAACCATTGAAGACTCTCTAAATAAAGCTATAAGCAAATTTTCCAATAGCATAGTTGCTATTAAATATGCCGGAAGAACTGATAGTGGAGTACATGCTAAAGGGCAAGTTATAAGCTTTAAATTAGCAAAAAAATATAATAACCACCAAATATGCGCAGGAATAAATTTCCATTTACGCGAAAATAATGAAGCAATAGCAATTTTAAAGGTTAATAAATCAGAGAAGGATTTTAACCCAAGATTTGGAGCAAAAGAAAAAACCTATGAATATCAAATTTTAAATAGAAAGATTTTTTCACCACTTCTTTCTAATTATTCTTGGCATATTAAAAAAAATATAAATATAAAAGCCATGCAAATTGCAAGTAATTATTTAATTGGCAAACATGATTTTTCAGCATTTAGAGCAAGTGAGTGCCAAGCAGAAAAACCAATTCGAATAATTAATAATATAAAAATCACTAAAGCAAAAAATATCATCAAAATAAGCATAACTGCACCTTCTTTTTTATATAATATGGTAAGAATTATAAGCGGAACATTAGTTGAAATTGGCCTGGAAAAATATCAAGCAGAAAAAATAAAAGAAATCCTAATATCAAGGAACCGTAAAAATGCCGGCCAAACAGCACCAGCTAATGGCCTTTGTCTTATAAAAATCAAATATTAATTGTTTTTTCTAACTACTAATCCTATAAACCATTGATATGTGATATTTAAGTAGAAATTAATAATATAGCTTCATGCTACATACTCATCCACTCAAAAATAGAAGAGGTTCCAAATAAAGAATTTATAATTCAATTACTTGATGATAGTGGTCAACCTTTAGGTTTTAATTACACAGCCACAGAAGAAAGAGAAGAAAAAGACTAAAAGGATCAGTAGGGCCAATTGGAACAGCAAAAAATAACGATATGTTATATTTTCATTCAGAAACTGGTTTAACCAGCCTCTGGCTAAAAGGTAACTCAATCCAAAAAGTAATAAAACCTGAATTAGATAAGCATTCTGGAAATGGTAGAGTAGCTATATTATTCAACACACAAAGATCTTGTTGCTGGTTATGCTAAAGCTTAATACCTAAATTTGCTCTAACAATTGCTCGTGAATTAGGTATCTCACTGACAGAAAGAGATATCTCGATAAGATATAATGAAGAATATGATGGAAGAGAAAAAAGAGATATCGAATTAAAAGGATTAAAAACTGAAGAAAATATAGTATCAGATAAAGCAACAGAACTATAAAAAAAACAATTTTCTAAAATTGAAAATGAGAAAATAAAAATCAAAGTCCTAAATAGAATAATTGAATTTGCAATTAGTAATATGTTAAATAAATCTCAAAATGAAGAGTTAGCACATGATTTAAATCGAAAAATTGATGCATCAGAAATTAAGTCTAATACGGAAAAACTAGGAAAACTAACAAGAGATGTAAGCTGCGAAAAAATAACAGGTACTTCTGTAACAAGTAAAGAAGCTTTACAATTATCTCCAGCAAAACAGAGTTGAGACTAACTCAATTTAACACCCCAACAAGCAGAGCAATATATACTGAAAGAACAACAGAAAGCCCAGATACTAACACAAATCTCTCAAAATTAGATACAACAATACTAGCATTCAGCCCTTCACCTGAAAAAATAACTCCCACCAAGTTTCATAGATCTCTATATAGAAAAAATCCAAGAGAAGTCATATATCAGAATGAAGTTAGCAGAGCATTATTTACAAAAAAACAGAAGATAAATTAGGCAAAGAAGATACTGAACAAGCAAAAGCAGGATCACTCCCAAAACCTGGCTTAACTTATAATGAATTTAAAGAAAGTGGTATACCTGCATCTCAAAATTCCATCATGAATTACGCAGAAGAAGCAGCAAATCTCATTGAAGGTTTATTTACAGGAATTATTAGCGGCACTAGAAGTAAAAGACCAGCCGCAGCAAGTTCTAGAGAACAAAGTGCAACTGCTAGGAGTTCAAAGCCAAGTAACAATACTCAAAGACAATTATCTTTCTAATAAAAACTTTAGAAAATTATCACTATCTTAATCCTCTTAAAAACTCAGTTATTACTGTTTTTTTCTTACCCTCTCTTTGCAAAATTTTTGGTTTAATAAAACCATCTGGACAATAAATATTAAATTCAGCATCAATATAGCCAATATCTTTATCATGTTTTAAAGTTTTAAATTCAGCTTCATAAATTTTTATACGTTCATTTTTAAATAAAAAATATGCAGCTGGAAAAGGATTTAAAGCCCTAATTAAATTAAGAATATCAGTACCATTTTTACTAAAATTAATCTCTGCTTCGCTTTTAGATATTTTATCCGCATAAACTATATTTTTATTCCCTTGAGGTATCGCGCATAAATCAGAAAAATTTTCTAAAACTTCTAAAATCATTTCTGCACCAATTTCAGAGGTTTTATCATGTAATTCCATAAAACTCATTTCTGTAGGAATATTAATTTCACGCCTTAAATAAACATCTCCTTCATCCAAACCCTCATTCATTTTAATAATACAAATTTCTGTTTTATTATCTCCTGCCATTAAAGTTCTTTGTAGAGGAGCGGCGCCACGAAAACGCGGCAATGCTGAAGGATGAAGATTCAAAACTGCATATTTAGGAATTTGCAAAACTTCTTTAGGTAAAATTAAACCATAAGCAACTACTATTAAAAAATCAGGTTCAAATTCCACAATTTTATTACAAATTTCAGCATTTCTAAGAGAAGTTGGTGTAAAAATTTTTATATTATTTTCCTCTGCTAATATTTGTATAGCGGTTGGCAGAATTTTTTTACCACGATTTTTTTCTCTAGGAGCTCTAGTAAAAACTGCTTCTATTTTAAACTGAGAATTAAGCAATTTTTGAAAAGTTGGGACAGCAAATTCTGGACTTCCCATAAAAATAATTTTTTTTCTAGAACTCATTTAATATATTTAATTCTTCTTATCTATTGCTAAATATATAACATTGCAACAACATCACTGTCCATAATTATCATTTATTATCTAAGAAACCTTAAAAATTCTTTGTAACTTATATATTACTATCATATTTAAATAGACAAAATATCTTATATTACAAATCAAGACCTCATCTTATAATCATAATATTATATAGATGAGCTACTTATATTGAGATATAATGATTAATAACAATATAAAACAATTACAATTTAGTTTCAGCGATACAAAAAGAAACTGACAAAACAGTCAAAAACTTAAAGATTTTTAAGGGATTTTTATTAGAAATTATAAGCAAATAGTTA
>CBFHSE010000041.1:0-13957 GCA_965658435.1 Rickettsiales bacterium
CATGATGCTTATGTGCAATTAACTACTCGCTACAAAAGAGATATTCCTGAGCTTTTTAAATATAATGCGCTTTGTGTGATAAGTGATGGAGTTAACAATAAATCAGGATCATTTTTTGCCCCTTACGAGTTTTTTTATTCTTGGAGAAGAATTGAAGGCTTTGAGAGTGTAGGAAAAGATGGGATTGACTCTCTTTATACTATGATTCAAGGGTTATTTAACCAAAAAAGATTATGTGATGTAATTCAAAATTTTATTTATTTTCCTGATTCCTCCAAAAAAGAAGAGAAAATTGTTTGCAGATATCCACAATATTACGCTGCGAGAAAGCTTTATGAAAATATAAAGGCAAATAGAAAGCCTCAAGGGGATGGAAAAGGTGGAACTTATTTTGGTGCAACTGGCTGTGGCAAGAGTTATACTATGCTTTTCTTATCTCGCCTATTAATGAAAAGCGTTGATTTCTCAAGTCCAACAATAGTTCTAATTACCGATAGAACCGATTTAGATGATCAACTTTCTGAGCAATTTACAGCCTCAAAAACTTATATTGGTGATGAAAATATTATTAGTGTTGAGAGTAGATCAGAACTTAGAGATTTATTAAAAAATCGTGATAGTGGAGGAGTTTTTTTAACAACTATTCATAAATTTACTGAAGATACTAAGCTTTTAACTGATCGTAGTAATGTTATTTGCATTTCTGATGAGGCGCATCGTTCTCAAATTAATTTAGATCAAAAAGTCAGAGTCACTGAAAATGGAGTTAAAAAGAGTTTTGGCTTTGCCAAATATCTTCACGATTCATTGCCAAATGCTACTTATGTTGGCTTTACTGGAACGCCAATTGATGCAACTTTAGATGTTTTTGGTGATGTTGTTGATAGTTATACGATGACAGAATCTGTTAAAGATGAAATTACAGTTCGCATTGTTTATGAAGGAAGAGCTGCAAAAGTTGTACTTGATAATGAGAAGCTGAAGGAGATTGAAGATTATTATGAAAAATGCGCTGACGATGGCGCAAGCGAATATCAGGTTGAAGAAAGCAAAAAAGCCACAGCAAAAATGAGCACCATTCTTGGTGACCCTGATCGTTTAAGAAGCTTGGCTAAAGATTTTGTAAATCACTATGAAAGCAGAATAGCTGAAGGATCAAGCGTTAAAGGAAAGGCCATGTTTGTTTGTAGTAGCAGACCAATTGCCTGCAATCTTTATAAGGAAATCATTGCTCTTCGCCCCTCATGGCTAGAGGTTAAAGTTTGCGAAGAAGGCTCAAATCTTAGTGATAGCGAGAAAAAAGAAATTAAGCCAATGGAAAAAATCAAAATGATTATGACCAGAGGCAAAGATGATCCAAAAGAGCTTTATGATATGTTGGGGAGTAAAGATTATCGCAAAGAACTCGATCGCCAATTTAAAAATGCTAAATCAAACTTTAAGATAGCAATTGTTGTTGATATGTGGCTGACGGGTTTTGATGTGCCTTTTCTTGATACTATTTATATTGATAAACCTATCCAAAGACACAATCTTATCCAAACAATATCACGAGTTAATCGTAAATATGCAGGCAAAGAAAAAGGTCTTGTTGTTGACTATATTGGCATAAAACGCCAAATGAATCTTGCCCTTGCTCATTACTCAAAAACAGATGGGCAAAATATCGAAGAAGTTGAGCAATCAATTGTTGTTGTAAAAGACCACTTAGATTTACTTTCAAAAATATTTCATAAATTCGACAAAAAACCTTATTTTGAAGGATCGCCATTGCAGCAATTAGAATGCTTAAATATGGCAACGGAATTTGTTCAAATAACTAAAGATTTAGAAAAGCGTTTTATGTTTTTGGTAAAACGTTTAAAAGCTGCTTATGATATTTGCTGTGCCTCTGATAGTTTTTCACAAATTGAGAGAGATAATATCCATTTTTACTTAGCCGTTAGATCAATTTTATTTAAATTAACTAAAGGAGAAGCTCCTGATACAGCACAAATGAATGCCAAAGTGCGTGAAATGGTTAAAAACGCATTAATTAGCGATGGCGTTGAAGAGATTTTTAAATTAGGAGACAAAGAAAGTGGTGAAGTCGATATTTTTGGTGATGATTATCTGGAAAAAATAGAGAAGATCAAACTTCCAAACACTAAAATTAAAATGCTTCAACAATTGTTAACTAAAGCAATTGGAGAATTTAAAAAAGTTAACAAAATTAAAGGAATTGAGTTCTCTGAAAAATTTAAGGCTCTTGTAGATAAATATAATGAGAGAAAAGAACAAGATGTGCTTAGAAGTGAAGTGCTAGAAGATTTTACTGATGAAATCATCGACCTTTATCACGCACTTAAACAAGAAAAAATGTCTTTTGCTGATCTTGGAATAGATTTTGAAGAAAAAGCCTTCTACGACATTTTAAAAGAACTGACCCATAAATATGATTTTGAATATCCTGATGATAGACTTTTAACTCTCTCTAAAGCAGTAAAAAAAGTTGTTGATGATAAGGCTAAATATACCGACTGGAATGCAAGAGATGATATTAAAGCCGAACTAAAAGCAGATTTAATAATTTTACTCGCCAAACATGATTATCCTCCTGTTGATAGAGATGAGGTTTATAAGGAGATATTTGAGCAGGCTGAGAATTTTAAGAGGGGTAAGAAATGAAGAATAAGTTTTTAAAAGGTTCTGAATGGAGAAAGTGGGATTTGCATGTTCATACCCCAGAATCAAGTGGTTATAGTGGAACATGGGAAGAATTTAAAGTGCAATTACAAAATGCTGATTGCTCGGTTATTGGTATCAATGATTATTTTTCAATAGCTGGTTATAAAAAAATAAAAGAAGAAATTGCAAATAGCACTTTAAATATTGGAGAAAAAAATATTCTTCCAGTTGTTGAAATGAGAATGACCGACTCATTACAAAACAGAAATACAACCACAAACGGAAATATTCACTTTAATTTTCATATTATTTTCAATGATAAATTAAATATTGATGATATTGAAAGTTTTCTAAAATCTTTAGATTCAGGAGGCAGCATTATTGGCTCTGATTACGCAGACAAAGAAAGACTAAAGGATAAAAAAGTTTCATTTAATGATACTTTAAAAAAATTACAATTAGATAAAAAATTCCGAGACAATTATTTAATTTGGCTTCCTTATGATGAATATGGGGGGATTGGAGATATTGATCCGAATTCTGATGGCTGGATAAAAGAAGAATTTATAAAAAAGTCCCATATTCTTGGTTCTTCAAATCAGAATCAAATAGATTTTTTCCTTTGGAAATCCCCGTTAAAAAGTGATGGAAATCCAAAATTCACTAAAGAAGACTTTGAAAAGTGGTTTGAACATAAAAAACCATGCATTAAAGGCAGTGATTCACACTCGCATAGTGATCCTATTGGAAAATTAAAAGATGAAAAATCTAATCCAATTGAAAAATTCTGCTGGATAAAATCTGATCCAACTTTTGAAGGTTTAAAACAGATTCTTTACGAAGCGGATGATAGAGTAAAAATTCAAGAATCACGGCCGGAAGAAAGAGAGAGTTACCAAATAATTGAAAGTGTAAAGTTTATAGATAAAAATTTTACTACAGAAGAAATTTTTTTGAATCAAAATTTGACTGTTATTATTGGTGGAAAATCGACAGGAAAATCGGTCTTATTGCGAAATATGGCTGAAGCCATTGATTCAAAAGAAGTTGAAACAAGAATTAATGAAGCACAGCTACAAAAATATCCAACAGAATTAGAGGTTATTAATTTCTCAATAAAATGGTGTGATGGACAAGAAAGCAAAAAAGTAAACTCTCAAATAAATAAAAAAATTATTTATATACCACAGTCTTATCTCAATCGGTTGGTTGATAAAAAAGAGACTGAAACACCGATTTTTAAAATTGTTGAAGATGCTCTAAGGCAAGATGACTCAGTAAAAGAATCTTTTGACAATCTCGATAGTCAACAAAGAGAAATTGAAAGAAATATATCCTCTGCTGTCGATAGTTTATTTTTTATTGAAAAAGATATTAACGATTTATCTGTAGCTATAAAAAATATAGGAGACAAACAGGGAATTGAGATTGAGATAAAGAAGCTAGAAGCAGAAATTGAAACTCTGAAAGAGAGTTCGGGAATTAGTGCTGAAGAATTGCAGAAATACGATGATCTAAAGAATTCTCATGCCAAATTAAGTGATCAAAAAACAGCTAATAAAAAAGATTTAGAAAATCTAGTCCTACTAAAAGAAAAAGAGATATTTAATACTCCAAATTTGTTATCGCTCTCACAAGAGATTCAAAATTCTTTAACAGAGGAATATAAATCCCTAACTCAAAAATATTTGCAGCAATGGGAAGAGAAGATTGATGCAAAAATTAATGCAATAAAGGCAAATGATGAGGAGCTAGATAAATCTATAAAAACTCTTACCGAAAAAGAAAAGCCTCTATCTGAAAAAGTAAAACTATCTAAATCCTTAAATGAAAAGATTGATCTGCTAAAAAAAGAACAGGGAAAGTTAAAAGCGATTACAGAAGAAGAGAAAACACTAAAAATAAAAAAAGAGAAATTTAATAATGTGATCGATCAAATAGCAGAAAATAACTCTAAATTTTATGACAATCTTTTTTCTGCAAAGAGTGAAATTTTGAAGCAAAAAATTATCTCTGGAGAAGAATTTGAGTTTGATATTTCTATTGAATTTAAGTCTGATCTTTTTCAGAAAAATTTTGTTGAAGAAGTGTGTAATCGTAGTCGAATCAATAGCTTTGAGATAAATTTAAATAACTACTTATTCAATGACAATACAACCCTTAAAAATGATATTATAAAAACGATAGAAGGTATTTTAAAAGGTAGTTTGGTTCTTAAAGGCAATTATACTAAACAAGAAGCAGTTAAGAAGTTGGTTCAAAACTGGTTTTTATTTCATTACCAAATCAAAGATGGTAATGATGATATATCAACTATGTCTCCCGGTAAAAAATCATTTATTATTCTAAAATTGTTAATTGAATTAAGTAATGATAGATGTCCAATTTTATTGGATCAGCCAGAAGATGATTTGGATAATAGATCAATTTACAACGATTTGGTAAAGTTTATCAAGGATAAGAAGAAAAACAGGCAAATAATCATAGTTACTCACAATCCAAACCTAGTAGTGGGTGCTGATGCAGAATGTGTTATAGTTGCTAATCAGTCTGGTGCAAAATCCAAAAACAAAGAGCGCAAATTCGAGTATATTACAGGATCATTGGAAAATGGATTTTTTGACAAAGATGAAGATATGATTTTATATAGACAGGGAATTAAAGAGCATGTTTGTGATATCTTAGAGGGTGGAGAAGCCGCCTTTGAAAAGAGAAAAAATAAATATAATATAAATAAACTATGTTAGAAAGACTTAAAAAAATCGATTTGAGGAAAGCTTGGAAATCTGAAGACCAGGAATTTACTCCTTGGCTTGCAAATGAAGAAAATCTTGAATTGCTTGGAGATACGATTGGAATTGAGCTAGAATTGGTTGCTCAAGAAAAAGATGTGGGGCCTTTTAGGGCTGATATTTTGTGTAAAAACACAGAAAATGAATCTTATGTTTTAATAGAAAATCAAATTGAAAAAACTGATCATAAGCATCTTGGTCAATTGCTTACTTATGCATCAGGATTGGAGGCAGTAACTATTATCTGGATTGCATCAAAATTTACTGAAGAACACAGAAAGTCTTTAGATTGGTTAAATGAAATAACTGACAAAAGATTTAAATTTTTTGGTCTTGAAATTGAGCTATTTCAAATTGGAGATTCTCCATATGCTCCAAGATTCAATGTTATTTCAATGCCAAATAATTGGGGTAAGTCAGTATCGCAAGCGGCTAAAAGCATAAGCGAAGGTATTGAATCAGAAACCAAAGCTTTGCAATATAAATATTGGCAACAGTTGGTTGATTTTATAAGAGAGTCAGGATCAAAGCTAAAACCACATGATCCAAGACCAAGGCATTGGCAAACTTTTGCTATCGGCAGGAGTGGTTTTAATCTATCGGCAACAATTAATACTCAAAACAATAAAGTAGCAGTAGAGCTTTGGATTACCAACAAAGAAAATGCCAAATCATTTTTTAAATTGTTAGAATCAGAAAAGGAGCAAATAGAAAACGAGATTGGTGACAAACTTGAATGGAGAGAAAATCCTGATAAAACATCTTCGAAAATTATTATAGCTAAAGATTTTAACCCCACAGTCCAAGATAATTGGGGTAATCAGCATGGTTGGTTAAAAGAAAATATAGAGAGGTTTGATAGTATTTTTAGAAAAAGAATTAAAGTTCTGAGAGTGGAAAATTAATTATAAATCATGGACAGCTTTTCGAACAAGACTTTAGAAGAAATTGGTAGCTATGTTTACGCTTTATTTGACCCAGTAAAGCAGGAAGTTTTTTATATTGGAAAAGGTAAACAAAATAGAGTTTTTAATCATGCTAAATTAACCAAAGACATAATTGATAGTGATGATTATGAATTTAAAAAATCTTTAAAAATTGATAGAATTACAAATATAATAAATTCTGGTAACCAAGTTGGTCATTTCATATTAAGGCATGGATTAAGTGATAAAGAAGCTTTTGAAGTTGAGGCTACATTAATTGATTTTCTAAATTTTGATAAATTTAAGAATTTTAATTTATCAAATGAAGTTTCTGGTCATTATTCCATAGAAAAAGGCATTGCTACTGCTAGTGAAGTAGAAAATATTTATCATGCAAAACCGATAACAATACAGGATTTTAAACATAATATTTTAATCATTAACATAAATAAGACTTATATTAGGGGTAATGACATTTATGATGCTGTTAGAAAATATTGGGTACTCAATATAAAGAGGGCTAAAAAAATGGATTTTGTAGTTGGTGAATATAGAGGTATATTAAGGGCTATTTATAAGCCAAAAAATTGGTTTAAACAGGAATCAACTGGAAGGTATTACTTTGAAGGACAGGAGATTGTGGATAAAAAAATATGTGATATTTATTTAGGAAAATTTTTTGCCAACAAAAAGAAGGGGCAAGCAAATCCAGTTAGGTATATTGAGATTTAGTTTGTAGATTTAGCATAAATTTTTAGATTTTTGGCATTTGATCTAAATTCACCAATATATTGAAAAACTGAACCTTTAGGCTTTTTTTGAATTTTAAGGCTAAAATTGGAAATTTCTGATTTATCTGAATAAAAAAAATCATTTAAATTTTCCCAATACTTTTCTGATAAATCATTAGTAAAATAGCCAATTGCTCTTGTAAAAACTTCTAGCAATTTCTCAATTTCACTATCAGAGCATTTATCGCTTCTTATATCTTCAACGATGCCTTGGTAAATTAAATTACTCATTATTTTCTATTTTTTTGATTTATTATCGGCGTTAATTCCATCAACCAGTAAAACCAAATCCTTCATCAAAGATTGATTATTTTTGGTTTGCTCCTCTTTTAAAATTTTGTAAAAATCCTCACAAAATTTAGGATTTGTCTCAGGTAAAAATTTATTAAAAAATGTTAAAACTTCAGAATTTTTCATAAGCTAATTTGATTGATATTTTTTTATTAAAAGCCTTGCAAAGCTAGGTATATATTACCTTTGCAAGGTTTGTCTATCAAGTCAATTAGTGCTATTTTTCTTAAATAAATGCTGATTTTCTAACCACATCTTTCCTCAAACTCCTGATTAAAATTATCAATCTGACGAAGCGTTTCTTCACTTAATAAATTTAACTCTGACTCAGTTATTGTGATAGGATTTGCCCAAAGGCAGAGATTATTTACGGACGTATTTTTGCATCCTGCGCTTAACAGTAGAAATGCTATCATTCCTACGATTAATTTGCCTCTTTTTAGATTTTTTTGCATCACTAACATTATTTTTGAGTTGCTTAATTTTTTCTGATTTCTTGCCTCTAAAAAATCCAAATCCAAAAATGGCGCAAATTCCTGCCAAAAATATCATTGATTTGATTATTAGTCCTTCAAGCATCTTCTTTTAAGATTTATTCCTTTTTCAAATACCCCAATTCCAAGCAATCCACCACCTGATATCAAAAACATGTTGATAATGCCAAGAGCAGTTGCTGCATCGGCAGCACCTCGATAAAGTGAGTAAGCAAATAATATGGTAGAAAATATTATGCCTATCGCTAGTAATATTGATCCCCATAACCTTTTGGAGGATTTATTGCCCTTAGAATCTTGTAAAAAATTATTGGTCATCGTTTTGGTTAATCGGTTATTAATTCAAAATGGGGTAAATCATATAGGGTTTGATCTTTTAGGTCGTTGTCAGAGTCCCAATCTCCACCCCAACGGATTTTGATATTGAGCATTTTTGCAATTCCTTGAACTGTTCCTGCAAAGTGATAGAAGCGATTCTTATCTTTCCAATCAATCGGCCATGGAGCAACATCTGCTGCAAGAGATGGTAAGTGATTATGTTTACCACCTGATTTTATCCTTGATTTACCGGCATTAAATGCTTTTAGCTGATCTTCATTTGATCTATGTCCTTCAAGAATTGTGCAATCATAATACTTGATTACTTCATTAAATAGCTTCTGCAAATCAGCATGACAGCTTGATAATTGCTCTTTCGATCTTCTTCCAAATTGAGGCATTTCTTTGATTATTTAAAATTGATATTATCGCCAATTAAAGCTATGAATCCTGCGGTAATTAAGGTCATAAAACCAAAAACCATCCATCTAATAAAAACCTTAAAGGCGTGCTTTTTTGCCATACGAAATGATTTGAGTAATTCACGAAGATTTGCGATATCCATATAGGCTAAATCATCATCTAGACCAATTTCTTTGAGAGCGGCTTTAGCACCTTGTTTCGAAGCCTTTACTAAAAGAGCCTCAAGTTCAATTTCGCTCAAGGAGATCTGTTGTACTTTTTCGTCTTTTTTAAGCATTTAAGTTTTTGAAATTGCGTTGATAGTGGATTTGTAGCCTTGATCACTTAACTCGTGATTTACTGAATTAATGATCCAGTTTTTGTCTTTTAGATATCTTATATCTGGAATGATTATTGGCTTTTCAGCGGAGAGGCTTGGATTACCAGCAAGTGATAATTCTAATTTGGTTATTCCTCTCTCAAATTCTGCTAATTTGGTTTTGGCTGCATTGATAGCTCTTGATTCATCAGTAAAAGTGAATCTGATCTCGTAAGCAGGATCGTCACTTCCTGCGAAAACTTGTTTTTCTTCTCCAGTTGCAAAATCATGATACCGCGCAATTACCTTGCCAAATTTTCCTCGATCGAGAATATCTAATCGCCAGTTAGTGATTTGATTTTCGAAGATTTCTGTTGTTGGCAACTCCTTGCCACTAATTGATAGAGCTTTGCTTTTTCTAGCGAAAACCAATTTGCCAGTAATAAATTTGATTAAAGCATCGTAATTTTGAGATAGGCTAACTAAGAATGATAAATCGCTCTCATTAGTCTGATCAATATGGTTGATGTAGATTTGGTTAAAATACTCATCAATTAAGCTCTCAAATTTATGCTCTTTGGCAATTTTAGAAATTATACCAACCAAACTATATTCATGCCATGATCTGCTTTTTGGTGATCTGATTTTGTTGCTTAGATTTTTATCATTACCATAGCTGGCTTTGGCAATAATTCTAAGTTTGCTTGGAGGAGATGAGAGGCTAATATTATCAACGATGAAGCTACCCATTAAGGATAGATTTTCTTTATCATAGCCTAGATAAATTTTAAGCGTTGTTCCTCTAGGCGGAATATCCAAAATATTATCCCTATTATCTAAAAGAATTTCTGCCTTATCAGAAACTAACCCAGTTTCATCGCTAATATTTAAAGAAATCAGTCTGGCAGATAAAAGATCAGTGATATCCTTATCATCAGCTTCAATTTTAAATATTGGTTTCATTAATTTTTTCTAAGACCAGAGTTTTACTGTTTCAGATTCTTGTTTTTGGATAATGTCAGGTAGAATAATTTTGATTCCCGCTTCAAATACTGCTTCAAGCTCTACAATATGAGGATTAGCTTCAATTACCTGTTCAACAATTTTGCTAGTTTTACCATAATAATTTTGGCAAATTTGATCCAAAATATCGCCGTCTTTTGTAGTGTAGATAATGCTCATAAGCTACTTACAACATTTTGAATAATGCCTTTAATTCCTCTTTTTTGATCTTCACCATATCGCTTCAAGCTAATAGAAAATTCAATTTTTCTTGGAGCTCCATCATTTAAAAAATTACTTTGATTTTCAGTGATTTTAACAATGCACCATCTACCAAAGGCAAAGCCATTGCCAGATACAAGAAATAATGGTTTACCAAGTCCTGCCTGCGCTCTCATCAAAGTTATTTGTTTTAATCCACCTTTAAAATGAGGATAAATAACTCCTTCAAGATCAATGGTTTCAACGCCAAAACCAGTAAATTGTAAAGTTGGATTGGCGTTAATTCGGTTAATTTCTTGCCAACGATATTCACTTTGTCTTCTTAAAGTTTGATAAGCAGAGCTTTTGATGGCAAAGCGGTAAGCGCCTAAAAGAAGCATCATATCAACTTTAAGCAGATTATTAACTGTTAATTTGGAGCTGATATTTTTAAAGAAATCGAGTGCCATAACTTAGTCAAAATTGAGTGCTTGCTTTCTCACAGCAAATTTATGCATCACCTCATCAATTGCTATTCTTACATGATTTGCGATTGTTTTTTCATCGGCATTGGTATGTGCATTAATAGTGATTGGAGCAGAAATTGAAATATTTGAATTCGAGCTACTACCAGCAATATTAGAAACATTACTGGTTTCAATTATTTTGCTAAAATCAGTATCTGTTGATTCTAAATCTTTGATCGTATCACCAATTTGGCTTTGATTACTTACCTCATCATCAGAAAATATTCCAGTTACCGACTTGATTCCTTTACCAACAACCCCAGCAACTGTTTTTAATGGTTTTAATAATTTACTAACCCATTCAAAGGCTTTTTTAACATAAGCAATTACTCCGCTAAATAAATTCTTAAAAAACTCACCAACTGGTTGCCAATTTTTAATCAGTAATCCTGCTGCAATTGCAATACCACCAATTATTAGCCCAATTGGATTGCTCATTATTGCAATTCCAAGTGCCTTAATGCCAAGAATCACTTTTGGAATAGAAAAGCTCATCAAGGTCATTGCTGTTTTATAAGCAAGCAACGCTCCTTTAGCTGATAGGAATCCGCCTTTTAAAAAGGTAAATGCAAATCCCATGCCAATAGAAGCTACTTTGAAGCTGATCATTCCAGCAATTGCCAAACCAAGATATTTGGTTAAAACTGGGAATTTCTCTGCAAAAATACTTACTCGTCCTGCAACATTAGCTGCAGTTTTAGCAATTGACGCAAAAGCAGGAAGCAGAACTGAACCAATAGAAATTCCAACTGATTCAATAGCTGAAGCAAATTCTTTAAATGCACCTGATGTGGTATTTTTTAGCCTATCAGCCATTTCCTTGGCTGCACCATTAGCATTGTTAATTTTTTTTTCTACTTCGTCTAATCTGCCAGTTTCTACTGATTTGAATATTGCTAATGCTCCAGCAGTTGATCTGGTGCCAAAAATATCTTTGATGATTGATAATTTTTCATCATCGGCTAAGTTTTTAGTTGCATGATGCATTTCTTTTAAAATGCTAACCATTGAACGCATCTTGCCATTTTCAAAGATTTTAACTCCAAGACCGGATAACCTTTTTTGAGCAAGTAAAGCCTCTTTAGCAACATCAGGCATTTCTTCAGTAGAGATTCCCATTTCATTTCTCATCTGCCCCAAAGCTTTAGCTCCAGCTTTTGCAGGTGCAGCGAGTCTTAAATAAGTTGATCTAAGCATAGTGCCTGCCATTGTAGCTTGAATACCAGCATCACCAAGAACACCTGCCAAAGTTGCAGTCTCACTTAGAGTGCCACCAACAGCAGCCGCAGCAGGCGCAATAAATTTCATGGTTTGACCAAGCATCTCAACATTCACATTAGTTGACCTGCTTGCTTGAGCTAAAATATCAGCTACCTCGCCAGTTCTTTCAGCTTCCATATTAAAGCCGGTTAGAATATTTGAGGCAATATCTGCAGTTCTGCCTAAATCCATATTGCCAGCAATTGCTAGATTTAATACAGATGGGGTTGCAGCTAAAATTTGATTAGTGTTAAGACCAGCCATACCAAGAAATTGCATGGCTTCACTTGCCTGGCTTGCTGTATATTGCGTTGTTCTTCCAAGTTCTCTTGCTTGCTTTGTTAGGGCTTTAAATCCTTTACTATCAGCTGCTTCATTGGTAATAGCACCAACTTTTGCCATCGCTAATTCAAAATCTACCGCTGGCTTTACCGCTGAATATAAAACTCCACCAAGAGCAACAGCATCAACCATTTGGGAGCGATAATTTGCTCTATTGCTTAAATTCTTATCCTTGGCATTTTGGTTATTTTGTAGAGCTGATTGCCTTCTTTTTAAAACATTAAGATTTTTACTTAATTTAGCTTGCTGCGAGTTAAAGTTTTTAATATCAATTCCACCAGAGCGAAGTGCTTTACCCATCTTCCTTGTAGAGCTAGCAGTTTCAAGAAAAGATTTTTTTGTTTGATCTGCTAGTCTTTTAGCTTTTCTAAAATTATTTTGTAACTGTTTTGATGGGCTATCAGTTGCTGCAATTTCTTTTGATAGAGCATCTAATTTTTGTTTTGCATCACGATAGGCAATTGATGCTTCTTTTGTAGATCTTGATGAATTTCTAAAAGCCTCAATTTGGTTTGCTCTATCAGTAACTTTTTTGATTGCAGAGCCAAGAGAAGATAGTTGCTTATTTGCAGATCCAAAAGCACCTTTAAATGATTTGCCAAGCTCTGCGCCAATTAAAACTGAAACTGATGCGTTGGGCATGATTAAATATCGTTAGATTCTTTTTGGATTAAAATTGCTTCATCATAAAATAAGCAGAACTCTTCTTCGGTTAGTTCTAAAATTTCAGAAAGTGGCCAATGAGTTATTTTTGAGAGAATTATGATGGCCCGCCTTATATTCCCTCGGATTTGAAAAAATCCATATATGCTTTTTGTAAATTTGCATAGTCAGACTCGTCTAACTCCTCAATAATATTGGGAGCTACTTCACAAAGATTGGCAAAAAGCCTGATTTCTTTTTCTTCATCTGATGAGTTTTTCATTTTGGCAACAATGAGTCGATCTTTGACTTTTGATCTTCTCATATTCAAATCAGCGATATTTGCACCATTTGATTCGATTGGATAATTTAACTTTATATTTTGCATAATTTTTATTCTTAAATTCCTATTGCATCACGAATTTCAACCATCTTATCAACTCCGCCAATAATTCTGGTCATATTATCGATATCAACTTCTATTAATTGCTCGCCATCAATTTCAAGCGAGTAGTATCTGCAAGCAATTGTGCAGGCTAGAGTTCCTTTTTCTCCTGCAGCGAATTTGCCCATATCCATTTCAGTGTACATACCACGAAGCTTGATGATAATTGGAGAAGTGGTTTCATCATCTTGCAATGCTCCTCGAAGGGTAATTTGAACAGCATTACCACTGATAAGACCAAATTGCTTTAAAACATCTTTATCATATTCAGATAGAGTGAAGCTAGCCTCTAGCTTTTCCATTCCCATATCAATTGGAATTGGAGCATCTAACCCACCAGCTCTATATTCTTCTGATTTGATGTTGAGTTTTGGTGGATTTACTTCATCACATTTACCAGCATAACCTCTACCATCAATGAAGAGGTTGAAATTTTTTAATATTTTTGGAATCATGTTAATTTAAAATTTAGTTAAACAATTTCGCTTAAATAATCATCAGTCATTTTTGATCTGAAGGTGATATGCTCTGCTGGATA
>CBFHSE010000042.1:0-13788 GCA_965658435.1 Rickettsiales bacterium
AAACTTACCATTTCTACTTGAGAGCACATAAAAAAACTTGTTAGAATTATAAATGAATTATAAATCCATTTAATTCTAATTCAAATTATAGATTTGTCACACGCCCATATTAGCCAAATTCAGAGATCAGTACAAATATTTAAAGTTGCTTATGATCATTTACCAGGAGATTTTCCGGGAGCAGGAATATTATGGGGCGCAGCATGTGGAGGAAATTCTCCTGCCTCATCAGGCTGTAATGGTGATGGTGATGGAGTTGTAGGTAATTATGGAGAAACAACAGCAGTACCAAGCTATTCAGGCTATACTACAAAAGAATCTACTACAGAAACATTAAGATTTTGGCAGCATATGCAATTAGCTGAAATTATGGATAGAAGTTTTACAGGAGAGCCGTCAGCAAGTAACTGTTTGAGTAGCGGTACTCCATCATGTTCTACAGATGAAAACTCATATGAATTGAAGTATAAAGATGGTATTCTTGTTAATATAATTGATTCACGAAAGGATAATTATTACATTAATAATTATGGCTATAATTATTTTGCCTTTAAAACGGGGGGGGGTGCTTGAATATCAATCTAGCTTTCCTGAGTTTACAGCAAGAGACACCTATAATATTGATAAAAAACTTGATGATGGTGGCCCTAGATCTGGAAGGATGCAAACATTATCTCCTTATGGAACAGGAGAGACATTTGTTCCATGTTACGATGTAAGTACAGGAGTTTATTTATATAACATTGAAACAAACGGTAGATGTACATTTTATTTGCATGGTAGTTTTTTAGGGATCTTGTAGAGCTATTATTCTATTAAAAACTAGCCTAATGCTAGAACTGAAGATCCAGAAACAGAGATGTCAATTATGCCATAGGGCTCTAATAATTTTACAAAATCCCTAACCCGAACAGCACGATCAGCAATTTGTAAAAGAAAATAATCTTTTTCTTTATCTACTAATTTAGCTTCATGAATATTACCAATTCTTATTATTTCCTCTCGGCTATCTTGACTAACTTTAACTTTTATTAAAGCTAGAATTCTTTCAACATGCGGGCATGTACTAGAAAAATCAATTACGTCATGAACGGGAACTAATCTATTTAATAATTTTACAATTAAATCAATAGTTTCTTGGGAGCCATAGGTAGTTACAATTATTTTAGAAATATTTTTCTCCTCATCAACAACCGCAACTGATAAAGATTCTATGTTATAACCACGAGCCGAGAATAAACCTACAACTCTTGCCAGTGCACCAAATTCATTATCAACAGTTACTGCGATAACATGTTTATCTTCAATTTTTAGCTTTTCTGATAATTTAATGTTCAT
Organism: Rickettsiales bacterium; assembly: GCA_965658435.1. GTDB lineage: Bacteria > Pseudomonadota > Alphaproteobacteria > Rickettsiales > JABIRX01 > JADHLN01. Next base: position 1,339 of record CBFHSE010000042.1, read on the forward strand.
ACTAAATTTTTATTTAATTCAACTTCAATTTTTTTATCAGGCCCTAACTCCATTTCGTAATGAGCTGCTCCTGCAGGTATCATAGGATATACATTTTCTTTTGGATCAACGCAACAATCAAGTAAAACAGGACCATCATGCTCTAACATTTCCTTTAATTTGCTGTTTAATTCAGATTTTTTTTCAGCTCTAATTCCTTTTATACCAAAACTTTCAGCAAATTTCACAAAATCTGGTAAGGCATCCATGTAGCTTTCGCTATGACGATCGCCAAAAAATAATTCCTGCCATTGTCTAACCATACCCATATAATGATTATTAAGTATTATTATTTTAACAGGTAAACGATATTGTTTTATAGTTGAGAGTTCTTGCAAATTCATCATAAAAGAAGCCTCGCCAGAAATACAGCATACAAGTTTTTTAGGATTAGCAATTTGCGCCCCAACTGCAGCGGGAACACCATAGCCCATTGTTCCAGCACCACCAGATGTTAACCACTCATTTGGAGAGTCAAATTTAAAATGTTGAGCTGCCCACATTTGATGTTGTCCTACATCAGTTGTGATTATTGGCTTTTGTTTTTTGCTCAGTTCATATAAAGCACAAACAGCGGCTTGAGGTTTAATTTCTTTGCTATCATCTTTAAATGATAAAGATTTTTGCTCTTGCCAAGCAGTAATTTTTTGCCACCAATCTTTAATATTATTTTTATTAATTTTAAAATCTTCTTTTTCCCACAAAGCTAAAAGATCTGATATAGTCTCGCCAGCATCAGCATTTATAGCTAAATCAACTTTAATATTTTTATTAATTGAGGAAGCATCAATATCTATGTGAATTTTTTTAGAGCTTAAAGAAAATTTGTCAGTTCTACCTGTTATTCTATCATCAAATCTAGCTCCTATATTTATCATCAAGTCACATTTTGCCATAGCCATGTTGGCCTCTAAAGTACCATGCATTCCAAGCATCCCTAAAAACTGGTTGTTAGTTGAAGGAAATGCTCCAAGACCCATTAAGGTTGCGGTTAATGGAAAGCCAGTTTTTTTAACTAACTTAGTTAAATCCTTGCAAGCATCATGACCAGAGTTAATCAAGCCACCACCAATATAGAAAACAGGTTGTTTAGCTTTTTTGATTAATTTCAGCATTTCTGAGATTTGGTTCTTTTTAGGGGCAGAAGGAAGCTTGTATGACGGTCTACTAACCTCTTTTACACCTTTATAAGAAACCATCATATTCGAAATATCTTTTGGTATATCAACTAAAACAGGACCAGGTCTGCCAGTTGTAGCTATCATAATAGCCTCACGAACTGTTTCTTCAATTTTTTCTGGATCATTAATAAGATAATTATGCTTGGTACATGATCTAGTTAAGCCTACAGTATCTGCTTCTTGAAAAGCGTCAGTTCCAATTAAGGTACTTGGAACTTGACCAGAGATACAAATTACAGGAATAGAATCCATAAAAGCGTCAGTCAAGCCAGTAATAGTGTTGGTTGCGCCAGGGCCTGATGTAACAAGCAAAGCACCAATTTTACCACTTGATCTAGCATAACCTTCTGCAGCATGAGCAGCAGCTTGCTCATGACGCACTAAAATATGTTTTAGTTTCTTTTGCTTAAATAATTCATCATATATAGGCAACACTGCTCCACCTGGATAGCCAAATATATTTTCAACTCCACAATCAATAAGAGTTTTTATTAAAATATTAGCACCGATGAATTTTTCAGTCATATTTAAACCTTAAGAAACTAATTTATTAGCAGCAATCCATGGCATCATTTCACGCAGTTTTTCTCCAACTTTTTCGATTTGATGCTCTTTAGCTTCATTTCTCATTTTATTCATATCTGAGAAATTATTTTTTGCATCTGCCATATATTCTTTAACAAATTCACCATTTTGAATTTTATTCAAAACTTGCTTCATTCTTGCTTTTGATTCTGAATCAACAATTTTAGGGCCGCTTACAAAATCTCCATATTCAGCAGTATTTGAAATAGAATAACGCATATTAGCAATTCCACCTTCATAAATTAAATCTACTATTAATTTCATTTCATGCAGACATTCAAAATAAGCCATTTCTGGTGCATATCCAGCTTCTACTAGTGTTTCAAAGCCATTTTTAATTAAAGAAGTTACGCCTCCACATAAAACAGCTTGTTCACCAAATAAATCAGTTTCACATTCTTCTTTAAAGCTGGTTTCAATTATGCCTGATCTTCCTCCTCCAATTGCTGATGCATAAGATAATGCTAAATCTTTAGTAGAGCCTGATTCATCTTTAGCAATAGCTATTAAGCAAGGAACACCACCTTTTTTCTGATATTCACCACGCACTGTATGACCTGGTCCTTTTGGGGCAACCATACAAACATCAAGATCAGCTCTTGGTTTTATCAAGTTAAAATGAATATTTAAACCATGAGCAAACATTAAAGTAGCACCGTTTTTTAGATTGTCAGCAAGATCATTTTGATAAATTTCTGCTTGTGTTTCATCTGGTGCAAGCATCATAATTACATCAGCCCATTTTGCAGCTTCGCTATTTATTAAAACTATAAAACCATCATTTTCTGCTTTTGAAATAGATTTAGATCCTTCCCTCAGAGCTATTCTAATATTTTTAATACCTGAATCTCTTAAATTTTTAGCATGAGCATGAGCTTGTGAGCCATATCCAATTATAGCAATATTTTTAGATTTTATTATTTCCAAATCAGCATCTTTATCGTAATATACGTTTAGTGACATTTTCTTTCTTAAAAATTATTATTAAATAAGTAAACATACTATAATGAATAAGCCTTTTTTTGCAACAATTGATAAACCATTAGGATATGATAAAATTTTAGAGGATTTAGCGAATCAAATAAATCTAAATAAATTCCATCCTATTTCTTTGTTTACAGGTGATAAAGGGGTTGGTAAAAGAATGATTTGTGACTATCTGGCTAAGGAAATAATTGGTGAGTCTTTAAATAAATTTTCGCATATTTCTTATCATCCTGATATTTTGATTGTTGAATCATTAAAAGAAAATATCAAAAAAGAAATAACAATTGAGCAAATAAGAGAAATTAAAAATTTTGTTTCATTAACTCCATCGCAAGCAAAAAATAAATTAATAATAATAGATGCAATAGACCAATTAAATATAAATTCAGCTAATGCAATTTTAAAATTATTAGAAGAGCCTAATCCCAATATTTATTTTTTACTCGTAAATCATAAAATTGAAATTCTTCTGGATACAATAAAATCGCGCTGCAATAAAATATCAATACCACGCTTATCAAAAGAAAATTTTTTCACAATTATAGAAAATAAAAAGATAGATTCAGATCAAGAATTACTACATGATATCTTTGCTGCCAAACCAGGTCAGGCAATAGTTTTTTATGAAAATAAAGGTCTAGAAATGCTTAATTTGCTAAATTGTTTTTTCAATAAAGAGATAATTCTCAATAAACAAATTCTTGGCGATAAATTTGACTTTAAGAACAACCCCAATAGTTTTAGGTGCTTTTTCCCTATTGTAAATTATTTAATATCTAGAGAAATAAGGAAAAATAATCTAGATAATTTAAGAGTTGAAAAATTAGCAAATTTTATTTCTGAGTTTAATAAAGAATATCACAAATCTATTGCTGTAAATATGGATAATTATAATTTTATTCTAACCAACCTATTTAAGATAGAAAAAATTTTATGAAAAATTTTTACCTCACCACCCCAATATATTATGTAAATGATCGGCCTCATATAGGTCATGCATATACTTCTCTAGCATGTGATATAATAGCACGATTTAAAAGAATGGATGGTTATAATGTAAAATTTTTAACCGGAACAGATGAGCATGGTCAAAAAGTTGAAAAATCTGCCAAAGAAAAAAATATTGATACCCAATTATTTACAGATGAAACAGCAAGATATTTTCAGGAATTAACAAAAATAATGGGCTATTCTCAAGATGATTTTATCAGAACAACAGAAGAAAGGCATAAAAAAACTGCAAGATATTTTTGGAATATTTTAAAAGAAAAAGGTTTTATTTATAAGGATAAATATGCTGGCTGGTATGCTGTTCGTGATGAAGCATATTATAATGAAGATGAGTTAGTTTCGGGAAAGGCTCCTACGGGCGCTGATGTAGAGTGGATGGAAGAAGAAAGTTATTTTTTTAAATTATCTGCTTTTCAAGATAAATTATTAAAATTTTATGATGAAAATCCAGATTTTATAGCTCCTAAATCTCGTTATAATGAAGTTGTTTCATTTGTAAGAGGGGGCAAGGAATATAAGAAATCTGCTTTAAAAGATTTATCGATTTCTAGAACTAGTTTTTCTTGGGGGGTAAAAGTTCCAAATGATGAAAATCACGTAATTTATGTTTGGCTAGATGCTCTTACTAATTATTTATCTGCTTTGAATTTTTCTGAATCTAATTCTGATTTTACAAAATTTTGGCCAGCAGATTTACATATGGTTGGTAAGGATATTTTAAGGTTTCATGCAGTATATTGGCCTGCTTTTTTAATGGCTGCAGAGCTAGTTTTGCCAAAAAGAATTTTTGCGCATGGTTGGTGGACTAATGAAGGAGAAAAAATATCAAAATCATTAGGTAATGTTATAAATCCCATAGAGTTAGTTGAAAATTATGGTTTAGATCAGGTAAGATTCTTTTTAATGCGTCAAGTAACATTTGGCAATGATGGTGATTTCTCAAAAAATGATTTAATTACCAGGGTAAATAGTGATTTAGCAAATAATTATGGTAATTTAGCTCAAAGAACTCTGGCTATGGTTCAAAAAAATTGCCAAGCTAAAATACCTGCATATGAATTAAATAATAAAGATCAGGAAATCTTGAATAATGCATATAATAAATTTACAGATTTACAAAATTTTATTAATAGGCAAAATTTCAGCAGATATATAGAAGAAATAATAGATATTTCAGCAAAAGCTAATGAATATATCGATAAAGAAGCTCCTTGGGTTCTTAGAAAGGAAGATCTAGCCAGAATGAATACAGTATTATATGTTTTGTTGGAGTTAATTAGAGTAATTTCTTTGTATTTTATGCCAGTTATTAACAATTCGGCCAATAAAATTTTAGATTTTTTAGCGGTAAATAATGAAAATAGAAATTTCTCAAACATCAAAACTAGATTAATTTCCGGGCAAGAATTACCTGCTCCAGAAGCAGTTTTTCCTAGGATAACGGAATAAAGTAAAAATTAGCAAAGAGTATTTTTACTTGAGAAATATTTTTTATCTTTTAAAAATCATAAAAACAAATTTTACCAATGGCACGCAAATTTTTCGGTACAGATGGAATAAGAGGGACGGCAAATAAGGGCAATATTACTCCTGACATTATTTTAAAAGCTGGTCAAGCAACAGGTATTAAATTTAGAAGGGGAAGCCATAGACATAGAGTAATTATCGCCAAAGATACCAGATTATCTGGTTACATGATTGAGAATGCTTTAACCTCAGGCTTTGTTTCAGTTGGGATGGATGTAATTTTAGCGGGTCCAATTCCTACTCCCGCTGTTGCTATGCTCACTAAGTCAATGCGAGCTGATTTAGGGGTAATGATATCTGCTTCACATAATTTATATCATGATAATGGCATTAAATTTTTTGGACCAGATGGTCATAAATTATCAGATATAATTGAAAAAGAGATTGAAGATTTAATGCAGCAAAATCTTGAAAAATATCTTGTTACACCAGATAAAATAGGTAAGGCAACTAGAATAGATGATGTGGCAGGGCGTTATATAGAGTTTTTAAAAAATACTTTTCCAAAAGGCAAAACTCTTGAAGGCTTAAAAATTGTTATAGATTGCGCTAATGGTGCTGCTTATAAAATAGGGCCAACTATTTTATGGGAATTAGGTGCTGAAGTAATTGCAATTGGAGTAAATCCAAATGGCTTTAACATTAATGAAGAATGTGGTTCAACTAATCCAGAATTATTATCAAAAGAGGTAGTTCGTAATAAAGCTCATATAGGTATTGCATTAGATGGTGATGCAGATCGTCTTTTAGTAGTTGACTCTAATGGCAAAAAAATTGATGGCGATCAAATTATAGCAATGATTGCAAGTAGCTGGAAATCAGAGAAAAAGTTAAAAGGCAATTCTGTTGTAACGACTAAAATGTCTAATTTGGCTTTAGAGAATTATTTAAAAGAGCAAAATATATCATTAATCAGAACAGATATCGGTGACAGATATGTTTCAGAATATATGCAAAAAAATAATTTTAATATAGGAGGTGAGCAATCAGGACATATTATTTTATCAGATTATTCAACTACTGGTGATGGCATGTTAGCGGCATTACAAGTGTTAGCTAATTTAATGCAAGGTAATAAAAAATTTCCTAAGATTTTTACGCCTTTGCCGCAAATATTAAAAAATGTAAAAATTACAAAGAATTTTTCCTTAAATAATTCTGAACTTAATAAAGCAATAAAGCAGGCGGAAGAAAAGCTAGCTGGTAATGGTAGAATCTTAGTTAGAAAATCAGGAACTGAACCTTTACTACGTATTATGGTTGAGGGAAATAAAATGTCAGAAATTAACAAAATAGCGGATAATATAGCAAAAGCAGTCTCAAAAGATTTGGCTACAAAAACTATAGATATAAATTTTATTAAACATGCATATAAATATATTGGTAATAGCTGGCTCAGATTCAAGCGGAGGGGCGGGAATTCAAGCTGATATAAAAACCATAAATAATTTGGGTTGTCACGCTGCTACAGCTATAACAGCTTTAACTGCGCAAAATAGCCAAACAATTACAAGAATTAACCCTATAGCACCTGAATTCATAGCGGAGCAAATTAAGGTTGTTTGTGCTGATATGAAAATTAATATTGTGAAAATCGGCATGGTATATGATATTTCTGACTACAAAGCTATTTTTATAGCTCTAAGTGAAAATATTCCAGATGCTAAAATTATTTTAGATCCTGTTTTTATATCATCTACAAATAAGGAGTTAGTTAATCTTAGTAATGATTTAATAAAATATCTTAAAGAAGAAATTTTGCCGCAAATTTATTTGCTAACTCCAAATTTGGATGAAGCCAATATGTTATTGGATAAAAACATCAATAATATTGAAGATATGAAAAATGCTGTAAATTTATTAAAAAATTTTGGCTGTGAAGCAATATTGCTAAAAGGTGGACATTTACAGCAAGAAATAATTTATGATATTTTGCTGTATAATAATAATGTCAAAGTTTTTGAGTCTAAAAAAATATTAGGCCATAATAATCATGGCAGCGGTTGTAGTTTATCCTCTGCTATATCTGCATATCTGGCAAAAGGCAATAATCTTGAAGTTTCGATAGATAAAGCAAGAAAATATATATATAAAGCAATAGAAAATGCCATCATTCCTGGGCAAGGAATTGGTTCTTTAAATCATATAAGAGATTTCAGGCTTGAAAACTAAGATTTAAGGTATATAAGTAACATCCTATTTTTTTAAAAGATTAAAATGAAAAAAGGAATTCATCCAGATTATCACGAAATAACGGTAGAAATGGTCGATGGTACAAAGTTTAAAACTCGCTCAACCTATGGAAAAGAAGGAGCTAATCTAAAGCTTGATATTGATCCATCTACTCACCCAGCATGGACTGGTGGCACAAAATTTCTTAATGAAAATGTTAGTAAAGTAGCTGAATTTAAGAAAAAATTTAGTGGTGTTAACTTTATGGCGCAAAAAACATCAGATAAAGAAGAAGATAAAAAAGACAATTAATGAATCTTTATCTTTGGTACAAAGCTTTTCATTTAATATCTATAATAGCATGGATGGCGGCATTATTATATTTGCCTCGTATATTTGTTTATCACTCAGAGGCAAAAAGCCAAGATTGTAAAGATGTTTTTAAGTTAATGGAAAAAAGGCTTTTAAGATATATCATGACTCCTGCAATGATATTTTCTTATTTATTTGGTATTTTGCTCATATTGCAAGACCCAAGCTACTATATGAAATCTGGTTGGCTGCATGTAAAGCTATTAGCAGTTTTATTATTATCAGCTAGTCATGGTTATTTTGCAATTTGTGTAAAAAAATTTGCTCTTGAACAAAATAATAAATCTTCAAAATTTTATAGATTAATAAATGAAGTTCCAACATTATTAATGATCTTAATTATAATAATGGTGGTTATAAAGCCTTTCTAATCCTATTTTTATAATTTGTCTTCGTAAAATTTTCTTTTGCAAAATATAGGGTTAGTAAATAATTTTACCCTAAGACTCTTTAAATAATCTTGTTTGAATTATTTACAAATATGTTTGTTATTACTAATAAGCTATATACAGATCCTTTCTTTAACAGATATAGCTTGACTTATCTTAAATCAAAGAATAAAACATAACTAAGATTATAAATCTTCTTTTTAATTCTAATAACATCCCAAAATATTTATTATGACAGAACAAACAGTCAGACGTCGCCGATTTTTACGTAAAAAAACAGAAGAGCAAAACTCAGAACCCCCAATCGAGGTATCTGAAAATCAAGAAGTAAAAATAGAAAATGAGGATCAAGCAAAAACTCAAGATCAAACCAAAAATTCACTAGCTAAAAAAAACAATCATTTTTCAAAGCAAAAAAGGAGAGAAGAAGAAATAATTGAACCAAGTGGCAAAACTTTAGATCTTTATGATTTAAAAACTAAATCAGCATCAGAATTAGTTACTAAAGCTCAAGAAGTAGGTATAGAAAATCCTTACACAATGACCAAGCAAAATTTAATATTTTTAATATTAAAGCATGCAGCATCAGAAGGTGATCAAATAATTGGTGGAGGTGTTTTAGATATATTAAATGATGGCTTTGGATTTTTACGTTCTCCGGAAACAAATTATTTATCTGGTCCTGATGATATTTATGTATCTCCAGCTCAAATTCGAAAATCTGGTCTAAGAACAGGAGATCAAATAAAGGGTGAAATAAGAGCGCCTAAAAAAAGTGAAAGATATTTTGCTCTTCAAAAAGTTGAAACTGTAAATGGTGCAAAACACGAAGATTTTAAAAAGAAATCAAATTTTGATAATTTAACACCCCTTTATCCAGATGAAAAAATAAATTTAGAATTTAAAGACCCTACAATAAAAGATAAATCAACAAGAGTAATTGAATTAGTTGCTCCAATTGGTAAAGGTCAAAGAGCATTAATAGTAGCCCCGCCAAGAACTGGTAAAACAGTATTAATGCAAAATATTGCTCATGCAATCAACCAAAATCATCCAGATACTGAATTAATAGTATTGTTAATTGATGAAAGACCAGAGGAAGTAACAGATATGGCAAGATCTGTAAAAGGTGAGGTAGTAAGCTCTACATTTGATGAGCCAGCTCAACGTCACGTTCAATTAGCTGATTTAATTATTGAGAAAGCAAAAAGGCTTGTAGAACAAGGAAAAGATGTTGTAATTTTACTAGATTCAATAACTCGTTTAGCAAGAGCTTATAATACAGTAGTTCCATCATCTGGTAAGGTATTAACCGGTGGAGTAGATTCTAATGCTTTACAACGCCCAAAAAGATTTTTCGGTGCAGCCAGAAATATTGAAAATGGAGGTTCATTAACAATTATTGCCACAGCATTAATTGAAACTGGCTCAAGAATGGATGAAGTGATTTTTGAAGAATTTAAAGGAACCGGTAACTCTGAATTAGTTTTAGATAGGAAATTATCAGATAAAAGAACATTTCCTGCAATTGATATTAATAAGTCTGGTACTAGAAAAGAAGATATGCTTGTTGATAAAGCATTATTAAGTAAAATGTGGGTATTAAGGAAAATAGTTAGCCCAATGAACACTATAGAAGCTATGGAGTTTCTAATTGATAAAATTAAGAAAACCAAAAATAATGATGATTTTTTTGATTCAATGAATCAATAATTTTAAATTATTTAGTGACTAATAAATTTTTAATTGCTAAAAAACCTACAAAAGTTTTTTTATGTCAGCTAGAAAAAAAATAGCTCTTATAGGAGCTGGAAATATCGGAGGAACATTAGCACATTTAATAGCTCTAAAAGAGCTAGGAGATTTTGTTCTTCTTGATTTGTCAGCTAAAAGATCAAGCGGTAAAGCTTTAGATATTGCCCAAAGTTCATCTATTGAGAATTTTTCTTCTTCTTATAAAGGAACAAATCAATATTCAGATATTAAAGATGCAGATGTAGTAATTGTTACTGCAGGAATAGCAAGAAAGCCTGGCATGAGCAGGGATGATCTTATAGATACAAATAGTAAAGTTATTAAAGATGTTGCAAAGGGCATAAAAAAATATGCTCCAAATTCTTTCGTAATTGTAATAACAAATCCTTTGGATGTAATGGTATGGGTTATGCGTGAAGCTACTGGTTTTAAGCATAATAAAGTAGTAGGAATGGCAGGTGTTTTAGACACATCAAGATTAAAATTATTCATTGCTGAAGCTTTAAATGTTTGTGTATCAGATGTAAATGGATTTGTACTGGGAGGTCATGGTGATTCAATGGTACCATTAATGCGTTTTACAACAGTTGCTGGAATACCAATTCCAGAGTTAGTAAAAATGGGGATGATATCTAAAGAAAAAGTAGAAGAGATTGCAACAAGAACAAGAAATGGTGGGGCAGAAATTGTTCAGTTATTAGAAACAGGTTCGGCCTATTATGCTCCAGCATCAAGTGCAATCATTATGGCAGAATCATATCTTAAAGATAAAAGAAGAATACTGCCATGTGCAGCATATTTAAATGGAGAATATAACATAAAAAAAACTTATGTAGGTGTCCCTGTGGTCATTGGTAAGAATGGTGTTGAAAAAATTATTGAGCTAGATCTTAATAAGACAGAAAGGAAAGAGTTTGATAGTTCGGTAAAATCCGTACAAGATCTTATGAAAACTATTAAAATTTAAGGAGGCCCCAAATGAAAAAAACTATCATAACTTTATCTTCATTATTAATATTAAATAATGCAAATGCCATAAGTTTAAATGATGCATTAGAAAAATTAGGTAACACAAATCAAATTGCTTATGAAGGAGTGGTTCCACCACCTTCAATACCATCAAATAATGCAGCAACTCCACCTAATCAAGTTATGGAGAAAAGCACTATAAAAGGTGCAACAAATAAATCTGATAAAAATTTAACTGATGAACAAGCTAGTCAAAGCTTAGTTAAACAGGATATATCTAATGAAGAAGGTCAAAATCAGAAAAATAATAATGATAATCAAAATGTGGAAGAATTTGACTTAAATCCTGCTTATGAAGATCAGGCATTAGATGAAGAATTCACCGCAATAGGTTTGCAGCTACAAGAATTAAAAAAGTCAATATCAAATAATGTAGTAACAGGATCAGTTTTGCAAAGAGAAATAAAAAAGTTAAATAAAAAAACATCCTCTATAAATAGCACTAGTTTGATTTTATCAGCTATTTTATTTTCAATAATTGCAATAATATCAATTTTTATATTTAGAATTAGAAAAACTATGGATATAAAATTTAACGAAGTATATTCAAATTTATCAAATAAAAATCCTAGTGATATATCAGATAAAATAGAGGATTTAGAGACAAAAATTGCATATTTGGGATCAGGTGTTCAGAATAACGCAAAAAATATTAATGAAGCTTTTGCTGAAGTTAGTGAATTAAATAAAAATATCGAACCAAATATTCAAAATAATACTGAGCAATATCAGCCAAAAAATCCCTCTGAAAATATAGAAAATATCCCCAAACCTAATTATAAAAATATAGAAAATAATCAATCATTTGATGATATTTCGCTTGATATTGATTCTATGAATCAAAACCCCATAGAAGAAAATTTTCAAGAGAAAATTATCCCCCAAGAAATTAATAAAACAGAAGGTTCTCTTATCAGCGATAAAATAGATATAAATACTGAAATTAAAGCAGTTAATGTCAGTAATCAGCAAACAGAAGAGGTAAATACAACTAATTCTAATGTGGAAGAAAATATTGATAATAAACAAGAAGCTATTCCTACTCAACCGTCTGAAGAGGATTTCTTAGATCTATATCAAGATAATAATGAGCCTAATAACGCTAAGATTAACTCAACAGAATTTACTGATAATAAAGAGAACAACTAATAATTATTCAATTAAACTTGCAATAGAAGATAAGATTTTTTTAAGAGAAGGGTCAGAAATTTCATTAATTAATATCTGATCCTTTTGCGAAATATCTTTTCTTGATTTTTTCCTCTGAGCTTTCTTTGGTTTCTTAGTTTCTAATGATTTTAATCTAAATTTAATATCCAGGCTATTTTCCATACCAAAGTAATTTGCGATCACCTCAATTATCTCTTCCTTGCAATATTGCAATTCAAAAATTTGCGCTTCAT
>CBFHSE010000043.1:0-12009 GCA_965658435.1 Rickettsiales bacterium
ATAAAAAAATTAATATTTTTTTATTTTTTTTTCTAATAAAATTCATTACTAGAGCTAAATAGTTGATATTTAATCATTAGCTATGTTGCTCTTAATTAAAGGCTAGAAAAGAAATGCCTATTTTTTTATTAATATTTTTGTATTTTTCAAAATATTTTGTTAATTTTACTTTTTCTATTTTTTTACTTTCTGTTGAAGCGTGGATTAAATAAATTTCTTTATTTTCCTTAATTCCAATTCCTGTATGAGTTATTATCAAATCTGTTCCGATTATATCTTTGAGATTATTATCTTTTACTATAAAAATTAAAAAACTTTTAGGAAAGTTTTCGTTAATTAACTTGAAATTATTACTTAAAATAAATTCCTTACTAATAAAAGGATAATTTATTTGCGTTATTTTCATGTGTTTTCCTTCATTTTGGAGTTCTTGTAATAAGCCCTCTTTTTCTTCACTTTTTAAATCAGGGCGGAAAATTGAGTTGATTTTTTGTTTTCTATACCAGTTTTTTTTATCAATATTTTTCTTTAAAAAGGATATTTCAGCATTTAAATTATTGTTTAAATTATAGAAATATTTTTTGTTAATATTATTTTCTTGCCAATCAATTGAAGTAAAGTGGTTTCTGTTTATAAAGCTTGGTTTGTTACTATTTTTATATTTTAAATCAATAATGATTTTTTCAAAATCTTCTAGATTCTGGGCATGACTTAGAGATGAAACAAATTCTATAAAAGTTAGGCAGTCAAATCCATCAGTTCTATAAATAGGTTTTTGATTATATTTGGCATTTTTTCCATCACCAAGAGGATTTGATATATAAGGTTTAGACAGTAATTTGTGAGCTATAAAATTTGCTTTCTCTTCAGTTTCTTTTATATGTTTTGTTTCTGTAATAAGATTTTTAACAAAAATCTTATGGTTATTACTGCATGATGTAAGAATGAATAATAATATAATTACTTTATGCATTTACCTTGGAAGATTTATTTTTTTTATTTTTATTTTTATTTTGTTTTTTCTTAAAAGGAAATTTACTTTTTTTATTAGCTGGATTTTGCTTTTTCTTGTTAAAATTATTTTTTGTAGAATTAGCTTTTTTATTATTATTTTTCTTAGGGTTTCTATCTTTACTTGCTTTTTTTTCTGGGTGTAAAAATAAATCTAAATCTCTCCATAATTTTGATTCATCTTCTGAAATAAAAGTTAACGCATCACCTTTTAAACCAGCTCTACCGGTTCTTCCAATTCTATGGACGTAATCTTCTGGTTGGGTAGGTATATTATAATTTATTACGTGCTTAATATGAGGTATATCTATTCCTCTTGCGGCAACATCAGTTGCTACAATTATGGTGAATTTTTCTTCTCTAAATTCTCTTATTAATTTTTCACGGGTTCTTTGTCTTAAATCACCATGTATTGCACGCGCTTTAAAATTTTCATCTTTTAGCTTTTTGGCAATATCTTCACTATTTCTTTTAGTTTTTACAAAAATAATTTTAGTACCAGATCTGCTTTTGAGTTCTTCAAGTAAAGTAGAAAATTTTTCTGATTTCTTTAAATGTAAGAAATCTTGAGTGATAGAGCTGTTAGTTATTTGGTTGCTGGCAACTTCAATTTTTACAGGGTTATTTAAATATTTTTTACTTATAACATTAATTTTGTTGGGGATAGTTGCCGATAACATCATTATTTGTTTTTCATTTTTGATAGCATTATTAATATTATCAATTTGTTCTGAAAAACCCATATCAAGCATGCGATCCATTTCATCTAATACTAAAAACTCTGTATTATGTAAATTTAAGGTTCTTCTTTTTAAATGATCATTAATTCTACCTGGGGTTCCTACAATTAATCTAGGTTTATTTTTTAATTTATTTAATTGTTTATCTATTGGGTTTCCCCCTATTAAAAGGCAGGGCTGTAATTTATTATTATTGGCAGTTAGAGATAAAAGTATTTTTTCAATTTGAATAGCAATTTCTCTGGTTGGTGTAATTATAATTCCTTTTATGTTAGGGTTGTTAATTAGCTTTACTAACAGAGGTATACAAAATGCTAAAGTTTTACCACTGCCAGTTGGTGAGGAGATAATTAAATCTTTTCCTGATAATGCTTCTGGAATTGCTTTGATTTGAATTTCAGTTGGTTTCTCTAATTTTAATTTTTCTAAATTAGTTTCGATGATTTTTGGTAGCTCTAATGATTTGAAATTTTCCATGATAATTTATTTAATTTTTGATAATATAGTTAGTTAATTTGATTATTAGCTGTGATCGATGATAACTTCGTAATTTGGGTCTCTGATATCATTTTTTACAATATTACAGCCAGATTTGCGAAGAAGTGAAGCGCAATCTTTGCTTAAACCTGTATAGGTTATATTTTTATTTAGTTTTTGATATTTTTTTGCGATTTTTTTTAAAGCTTCAAGAGCTGAATGATCCCATACTCTGCTATTATTAAAATCTATGATTATATTTTTAGGATCATTTTTAGGGCTAAATATTTGGTTGAAACTATCAATCGAGCCAAAAAATAACGGGCCAAATAATTTGTAGGTTTTTTCTGTTTTGTTTTTATTCAATTTGCTTTCTGCATTGATGTGAGTTGAGCTCTTCCATACATAGCTTATAGCTGATATTATTATTCCGGAGATTACTGCTATTGCAAGATCAAAAATTACTGTAAGAGATGATACAATAATAATCACAAAGGCATCACTTTTAGGGATGCGATGCATAATTCTAAGGCTTGACCATGCAAAAGTTGAAATTACTACCATAAACATAACTCCGACTAACACAGCAATAGGGATCATTTCAATTAATGGTGAGGCAATAACAATAAAGCTTAATAAAAATAAAGCAGCACATATAGCTGAAAGACGATGTCTTGCACCGGAATTTATATTTATCATTGTTTGACCTATCATAGCGCATCCTCCCATACCACCAAAAAAACCTGTAGCGAAATTTGCTAATCCTTGGGCTGTACATTCTTTGCTTTTTTTACCTCTAGTTTCGGTAATTTCGTCAACAATTGTTAAGGCAAGTAAACTCTCAATTAAGCCTATAAAAGCTAAAATAAGGGAGTAAGGAAGAATAATTTGCAGGGTTTCTAGGTTAAAAGCTACATTAGGGATATGAAATTTAGGTAGGCCTCCAGCAATATTAGCCATATCTCCTACAGTTTTTGTTTCTATGTTAAAAGCAATAACTATAAATGAAATGCTAATTATTGCAGCTAAAGATGATGGAATTGCCTTGCTGAATTTTGGTAATAATTTAATAATCAACATAGTTGCAATTATTAAAATTCCCATAATTGTTAATTCATTGCTTGGAAGCCAAGCATTATTGCCGATATTGTCATAATTTTTAAATTGTGTGAATTGGGATAGAAAAATAACAATTGCCAAGCCGTTTACAAAGCCGAGCATTACTGGGTAAGGGACAATTCTTATAAATTTACCTAATTTGCATAATCCTGCTATAATTTGAATAAGTCCCATTAAAATTACTGTAGCAAATAGATATTCAACACCATGAGAGGTTACTAGAGATACCATTACTACAGCAAGAGCTCCGGTAGCACCAGAAATCATTCCTGGTCTGCCACCAAAAATTGCTGTAATTAAACCTACCATAAAAGCTGCATATAAACCAATTAGAGGATGTAATTTTGCTACAAATGCAAAAGCTACAGCTTCAGGTACTAATGCAATGGCAACAGTTAAGCCTGAAAGTATTTCAGTTTTATATTGAGAAGGAGTTAAATTTTTAAACATTAATGTTAGATATGGCTGATCACTATATAGATGTAATAAAGTTTGTAAAGAAACTATTATATTACCGCCTGCTACCTTGAAATTCATTTAAACCATAGCATCAAAATAGAGAGGATGCCAAACAGATTTTAAGAAGGGTTATTTATAAAAATAATTTTCTATCCATTTGCATGGTTTTACATGTTTATATATTTTTTTCCAAATCGGTATAGGAAAATCCTGCCATTTTCCTTCTAAAGCTAAACTAGCTTTTGGATCGCCATGAAAGGCAATAATTTTCAAATCTTTACTTCTAGGTGCCTTTGGAGTAATAAAATATCTTAAAAACCAAACTGGTAAACAATGTTGTTTAAAGCTACAACACCATGATTTTGGCCAAAAATTTAATTGGCCATTTTTTGCAATTATTTGTGCAGATAAATATTCTTGAGATGCTGTATAATATTTTGCGATAATTTCTTTATGATTTTTTTCAAAATCTTTTAAAATATAACCAAGAGTTCCAACCTGCCATGAATAAGCAGATGCTTGACCTATTTTGTTACCTTTGCTATTCCAATCATTAATTATATAAAAATCTTTTTTTGTTTTTGGGAAGGTAAAAAAATCATCTATTGGGTTTGTAATTATTATATCTAAATCTAAAAATAATACTCTTTCCCCTTTTAAACCTCCTAAATTATCGTTACATAAACCAACCTCTTTACGATAAACATATTTTATTTCTCTGTCTGGAAGGTTTATTTTTGGCAAGGGGTGAGAGATGATATTTTTATCAAGTTTTGAGTTATTATCTGTAAAACAATGAAATTTTAAATTATGTTGATGAAGATTATTTTTACACATTTTGTAAAGCTGGTTTACATCTGAGTGGTTATATCTTGTGCCCCATTTTATAGAGATAATATGTGCAGTTTTTTTATCTTTCATGGTTTACGAATATTTGTAAGGTTAATAGCTAAGTGGCTATATTTATCAATTAGTTGAAAATTAGGAGCTGGTTTAGCTAGTTTTAGATAAAAATAATAAAATAAAAATGGGTAATATTTATATAATTTATTTTTTTTAATAATTTTTACAAGAGTTGAAATTGCTTTTAAATAGATAATATTTTGGCATTTTTGACTGGCTTTTTTAAAGCTAAATAATGCTGTTTTATATGCAAAAAAACGATCATGATGTTGTTGGTTTATATTTGCTGATAAATTGCTGTTATCTTTTTTTGGAGCGAAAATTGTGGGGTAGTTTAAAGATATAATTTTATTTGCTGCATAGCCAGAATTTAAAGCTAATGATTCATCTTGAATGAAGATTTCTTCATTGCAGCCACCTGATTTTATAAAAGTTTCTTTTTTAATTAAAGAATTTATGTGGGTGTGATTTTTGTTGAGAATTTCTAATAATGGCTCTTCTGAAATTTCTATTTCACCCTTTATTAATTTTTCAGTTTTTATGATTTCGCTGCTGCTTAAATTGGTTTTTTTATATTGACCATAAATTAAATCAGCTTGATTTTCTTTTGCTAATTCTAGCAGATGTTTACTAGTACCAATTGGTGGGATGTCATCGCAATCAAAAAGATGAAAAAAATCTCCTTTTGCTTTTTTGGCAGCTTGGTTAAGCCTTATTGCTGGGCCTTTATTATCTTTATTTTCTATTAAAGTAATGTTTTTTTGATTTTTGCTTAATGATTTTATAATTTTAACAGAATTATCACTAGAATTATCATCAATGAAAATAATTTCATAATTTTTAACTCCTTGTTTTTTTATTATATTGAATAAATCTTTAAGATGATTTTCTTTATTATAAACAGTTACAATATAGCTTATTTCTGGCTTAATAGACATTTTTAGTTTTTT
Source organism: Rickettsiales bacterium (assembly GCA_965658435.1). GTDB lineage: Bacteria > Pseudomonadota > Alphaproteobacteria > Rickettsiales > JABIRX01 > JADHLN01. The sequence goes on from CBFHSE010000043.1 coordinate 5,660, forward strand.
TTAATCGATAACAACCTTTTAATAGAGCGATTTTGAATTTAAACATGTTTTTGCGCCCTCTTATACATGTTCTTGGTATTAAAAAAAGATTATCTTTGCTTATTTGACTGATTTTTTCTTCGCAAGTTGTTGCAGATTGAAAGCCTAATTTTTTACATAATTCTACATGCTCAGCATTAAAATCTCCATATGGATAGGCAAAGCTTTTACATTTGGTTTTAAGTAAATTTTCTAGATATATTTTAGAATCTTTTATTTCCTTCTGGCAGACATTATTTTTATTTTCAGTTAATCTAATATGCGTCATAGTGTGGGCACCAAATTCAATTAAGCCAGATTTATGCATTTCTATGATTTGTTTTTCATTTAGTTTTTTTAAATTTTTAATTTCTGGGGCTATGTAAATAGTAGCTTTTGCTTGATGTTTTTTTAATATTTTAAAAGCATTATGATAATTATTTTCATAACCATCATCGATAGTGATAGCAACTTTTTTGCCTTTATTGTTAGGGTCTTTTAATTGTAGATCTACTAACTCGCTAATAGTGTAGAATTTATAGTCATTATCAATTAAATATTTTATTTGCTCAGTAAATTTCTTACTTGATATATTTAATGTTGTTTCCTTGCCTTGTCCTATTGAGTGGTAAAGTAAAATCCTAGGAAGATTTTCATCAATTGAGGGGCTTAATATGTTGTAATATTTTAACATATTATATATAACATAAATTATAGCTAATAAGGTAATTAAATTGACAATCATTTTATTGGTTTAAAAGTTTTTTTCTTATTTTATCTAAAATTTTGGTTGTTTCAATAATAGAAAATTTAGAGTAGGCTATGCTATAAGAATCTGCAATTATTTTTTCTCTTAAATTTTGATCCATAATTAGCTTTTCTAATTTGTTTTCTAGATCTTTAATATCATGGTTTTTAGCATAAATAACTTTATTACCAGCTATTTCATTTATACCACCATTATTGCAGGTAATTACTGCGTTTTTACATAAAATTGCTTCTAATATTGTGCGTCCGAATGCCTCGTTACAATAAGAAGGGAGGGCGGCAATTTTTGCTTTTTTAAACTCTTTAATTGTTTCTGCAAATTCTTTATTGCCAAGATAATGGCAGTTTTTTGTGGTTTTTACGATTTCTAAAAATTTATCTTTATAGTTTTTATCCTTTGCTAGAGAGCCAATAAATTTAGCTTGCCAATCTGGATGTTTTTTTAAAATATTTTTTAATGCTCTTGCTAGCTCTAAGGCGCCTTTTTCTGCTATTATTCTTCCAACAAAAATTATTTCATTTTTTTTGTTTTTTATATCAATATTATTTAATAGTTTTAAGTCAATGCCGTTATGAATCACAGAGCTATTTGTAAAGCCTGCTAAATTATGGTGCAAGCGTTTTTGAACATATTCACTTACGCAAAATATATGGTAGCTTTTTTTTAAGATTTTTTTTCGGCCTAATTTTTCATTAAATTTATTAAAGAAGCTATATGGATCAACATGAATATATTGACAAATAGGTATGTTTAATCTTTTGGAAATATATGCAGCAATATGGGGTTTGTTATGAATTTCTATTAAATCAGGTTTGTTTTTTTTTAATATTTCAACTAATGTTCTGGCATAAGCCCTGCTATTGCTTAAATCTGTTATTTTTTTATTTATTTTTACCAATTTATAGTTGAGATTTTTATATGTTTCGCTCTCTTTTGTTGTGCCTCCATAAATAGTAATATTTTTTTTAAAAGCGCTGTGAAGGCTGTTATCCCTTACACATAGACCGATGGCACCTCCAAATGTTTCACGTGAAAACCCTTCGCGTCTAGGTAGAATTATTGCTATTTTTTTATCCATCTCGAATTTATTGTTTTATGTTATTTATATTTTAGTTTTCTAGCTTCCAATTATCTCTTATAAAGTGACAATTATAACCGCTAGGGTTTTTTTCAAGATAATCTTGGTGATAATCTTCTGCTAGGTAGAAACGTGTAAATTCTTCAAGATTTGTTGCAATGTCTTTTTTATATATTTTTGCTTCATTTAGTTTTTTTATTAAATTTTCTGCAATATCTTTTTCTTCTTGATTACTGTAAAATATTGCAGAGCGATATTGTGTTCCAATATCATTTCCTTGTTGGTTTTTTGTGGTTGGGTCATGTATTTGAAAGAAGAATTTTAAAATATCTGTGTAGCTAATTTGCTCAGGGTTGTAGGTTATCTGAACTGCTTCGGCGTGATTTGACAAGCCTGTTTTGACTATTTCATAATTTGGATTTGTTATTTCGCCACCACTATAACCATTTTCTACATTTGTTACGCCTGGTAATTTTCTGAATAATTCTTCAACTCCCCAAAAGCAGCCACCAGCTAAAATTGCAATTGCCTTTTTATTTTGAAAGCTATTTATAAAAGGTCCGTAACCTTCTTTTATAAGATCTTTTAATTTTATAAATTTTAATGATGCTGAATTAATGCAAAATCTCTTTCCGCCTGTTTCACTTGGTCCATCATCGAAAACATGACCTAAATGTGAATCAGAGCTTTCTGATCTAACTTCAATTCTGGTCATATTATGAGAATTATCTGTTTTTTCTAATAATGGTTCGTTTATAGCTTTGCTAAAGCTTGGCCAGCCTGTATTAGAGTTAAATTTATCTTTTGAAGAAAATAGGGGTTTTTCGTTAATTATATCAACATAAATCCCTTCTTCGTAATTATCCCAATATTTATTGTCAAAAGGTGGTTCTGTTCCGTTTTCTTTAGTAACAAATTTTTCTAATTCAGTTAGATGCGAGATATCATTGTGATTTTTGGCCATAATATTTTGTGTAAATAATAGAAGGATGAATAAATATTTGAGCATCACATTGTTTTAACAGTTTAATTTTAAAGCTCAATTTTGTTTTTTTCTTATTTATGATGTACAATTATAATTATAAGGTTACAGTTTAAAAACTATTATCTGTAACGTTATGAATTATGTTTAAAAAAATAGCTGCTTTAAAGAATAATATTGCTAAATATGAGAAGGTTTCTGTTAAGAATAATAAGATGTTATATGAATGGTTTTTATCAAATTATTTATATGGTAATTTATTGTTAGAGGGTTCTAGTTTATCAAAGAGCGATGTAAATCAGTTTGTTTTTACAAAAAAATTATCCGAAGGAGATTTTTTTAATGATTATTTGTTGATTTTTAATCAAATGAGAATTTTTGAAAATCTTGAAGCTTTTGAAGAAGATTTCTCGTTAGAATATTTATTAAATATCTATAATGATTGTTTCTATGGCATAGTGGAGGCGCAAAATTTTGATAATTTGCGATATAAAAGAAATTTAGAGGATTTGTGTTTATGGTTAAATAAATCTCAAAATATTGATGCTGTAAAATTAGCTTTAGATTTTAAATATGCTTTTATTTCTTTAAAGCCTTTTGTTAAATATAATAAATTATTTGCGCGTTTATTATTTAATGTAATTTTACTAAATAAAAATTTATTGCCATTTTATTTGTATAGAAGAGATTTGAGTTTTTATAGAAATGCTCTTACAGCATTATGTGAGGGAGATAAAAAAAGATATAGAGAGATTATGCTTGATTTATATGCAAAAAATTTGGCTGAATATTTAGCGATAATTTCTGGTAAGAAAAATATAAAATATGATAAAAAATTGCTAAAAATTGGTGAATTTGCAAATAATGTAGGAGAAACTAAGGCAACAATTAGATATTGGACTAAAATGGGAATTTTAGATGTTGAAGAAATTGTTGCTTCTGGTTATCAATATTATTCTGAAGAAATGATTGATGTTGTAAATAAAATTCAAACATTAAAAAAACAACGTTATAGTTTAAATGAAATTAAAAGAAAATTAGGTCATTTATGAGTAAAGCAGGTTTTAATTTAATAGAATTATCCATAGTTATCCTATTAGTTACTCTTTTATCAACAGTTGTAATGGTTGGGGGTAATTTGAGAGAGGCTGCAAAAATTAGAAAGTTAATTGAAGAGGTAGAGCAGATTCAATCTGCTGTAATTATATTTAATAGTAACTTTAATGAATTGCCTGGAGATATGAGCTCGGCTTCAAATTATTGGAGTGCTGCTTATAATGGTGATGGTAATGGAGAAATTGAATATGAAGATGGTAGTGCTGGAACGGGAAGGTCAGAGACTGGAGTTTTGTTTTCTCATTTGAAGTCTGCTGACATAATTGAGGGAGATTATCAAACAGGAAATTCATTATATTCAATACCAGATTTAGGTTTTAAATCTTTTTATGATGCAAATGCCCGTTATATTTTAACAAATTATACGCCGGCTAATCCGACGTTTTCTTATGTGAATAGAAATCATATAGCGGGGAATAAAATTAATGTAATTAGATATGGTAGTTATGTTATTTCTCCGAATCGAACCAATACACATGTTGGTGAAGGTATTATAGAAGTAAATATGATGCAGAAATTAGATAGTAAAATTGATGATGGTTTTGCTAGATCTGGAAGATTTTCTGGTCATAATCCATTTAATGTTAATTTATCAAGTAATGATACAGATAGTGTGGGTTGCTTAATTTTTCCGTCTGGAGCATCTACTTCTGATACAACTGGAGCTGCTAGCTATAATTTAAATAGTGAATATTTATGTAATTTTTCTTATGATTTGGAGATTAATTAGCATATTATTAATCTCATTTTCAGCTTTTGCTAGACCTGTTTCTTATAGTGGTGGTGTTACTTGGATGCAAATGAATGATAAATATTCTAACTCATTACATTTACATTATTCGCCAAATGCTAAAACATCAATTGGCTATAAGGGGGAGTATTTTAGGAGTAAAAAATGGCAGTTACATGCTTTGCAATATAATACATTATTAAAAAGATGGAATGGTAAGGCAAGTCAGGCAAATATTTATTTGAAATCTGCTTTTGGCTTGGCTTATGACCAAGATAAAAATCTTGAAAAAGAGGCTGGATTTTTGGGGTTAGCTATGGATGCTGAAAATAGAAGATTATTTGCTTCTTATGAAAATATATATTTAAAAGCTGCAGATTTTGAGGAGTTAATAAGGCATAAAGTAAGGTTAGGAGTTGCTCCATATATTGGAGATTATGGAGATTTACATAGTTGGTTGATGGTTGAAATTAGTAATAATGAAAAATATGAAAAAGACAGCTATAATATTACCCCTTTTGTAAGATTTTTTAAAGATGTTTATCTAGTGGAGATAGGAGCTAATGCAGATGGCAAGATTTTGTTTAATTCAATTATTAGGTTTTAGATGCGTTATATAATTTTATTATTTTTATTTTTAAATATTTCTCATGTTCAGGCTATGCATAATCATGATATGGCTGAAAAAATGGAGGTTTTATCTAGTAAGGATTTGATCGATTCTGCTAATTGTAAAGATGTTATTGAGTTAGAGCTTTATGGTATGGTTTGTGATTTTTGTGCAAGATCAGTTGAGAAAATTTTAAATAAAAGGGAGGAGGTTTCTGCATTTAATGTTGATTTGGATGAGGCTATAGTTTCTGTTATTTTTCATAAAGATCAAGATATTGCAGATGAAGAATTAGATGAGATTATTGCAGATGCAGGTTATAATTTAGTTAATATTAAGCGTGGCTGTGATGAATAAAAACTTAGTTATTTTTCTTAGTTTATTCACTTCTATTTCATCATTACTATGTTGTGCTTTGCCTGCGTTATTGGTGATGCTGGGTTTTGGTTCTGTTTTTGCGGCTTTAATTGCTCATCTTCCTTGGTTAGTTGTTTTATCTAAATATAAAATTTTGTTATTTATTGTTTCTGGTTTGATTTTAATATTGGCTTTTATTTTATTTTATAGATTTGCTGATCATTGCCCTGTTGATAAAAAGCAGGCTATTTCTTGTGCAAGAATAAAGAAATTTTCTAGATTTATTTTATATATTTCAGCTATTTTTTATGTAACAGGTTTTTCTTTTGCATTTATCTTGCCTAAATTATTGGGTTAAATTAGCTATTTTTTTAAATTTTCTGATATTTTTATTGAAATAGTTAATCTATTAATGTAATAAAACTATTTCCATTGTTCCTCGGTAGCTCAGTGGTAGAGCAGGTGGCTGTTAACCACTTGGTCGGAGGTTCGAATCCTTCCCGGGGAGCCAATTTAGACGATCGTCTAAATTGGCTCAGTGCGTGATACCTTTTTCTAACTTTCTCCTACGGGTTCGAATCCTTGTTTTATAAGGCTTTACCAGTTGGCTTTCTATTTAGAGATTTTTCAACCGAACAGGCGGTAATTACTTTTTACGAAAAATCTATCCCTAATTTTTAGGATTCAATT
>CBFHSE010000044.1:0-11563 GCA_965658435.1 Rickettsiales bacterium
TTTAAAACATTAGAATCAAATGAATATAGAGGTACTGCATGGAATAATTATCGTGGAACTTTATATGTAAGAGTTGTAGATCAAGAAATATTATTAAAAAAACAAGAGTTGGGTATAAATCATGGAGAATGTGATTGGGTAAATAAGAAGGAGGAATTAAAAAAATTATATGATAATAATTTTGGAAATTATACAGTAAGCGTAACTGTTATTGAAGATTATAGAGATAATATTATGCAAATTAAAGATATATTATTTGATAAGTTTGATGAAATATTTTCATTAGATTTTAGAAAAACCTATTATCAAAATTTAGTAGGAAGAACAGTAATTGAAATAACTGATGAAGTTAATAATAAATATGATGCAGTAAGAGAATCTGATAAATCAGAAATTGAAGCAAATTATGAGCAAAGAATTAATGATTTAAAAGATAGCTATGGAATGGATGAGTTTAATTATGATGAATTAGAAGAGCAACAAAAAACAGAATATAATACTAGAGTTGATGCTATCAATGCTGATAAAGCTGTCGAAAAAAACAATCTTGACCTAAGAATAGATGAAGAAGTAGCTAATGAAATAGATTTTAGATTAGCTAATAATGATCCAACACTGCAAAGATTAATTAAAATAGTTGTTACATTATATATTGTTTTCACTGCCATAGGTTTTCTTCTTGGTGCAGTTCAATTGAACCAAACAGATTTGCTAATAAAAATTATAAAAATAGGATTTATTTATACTATGTTAAATCCTGGCTCATGGGAATTTTTCAATATGTTTTTTGATGTTTTTGAAAATGGAGCAGCTGAATTATCCATGACAATAACTAAGACATTTATGGGAGTTGTATCTGAAGAAGGTTTTACCCCAATTGATGCAATATATTCAAAAATTGATGAATTAATATTTATGTTTTTTCAGCCTGAAATTCATTGGAAAATATCCGCAATAATATTTTCTCCTTTCATCGTAGGTTTAGTAATGGTTGCAATGCTTTATTATGCATTTTTTCTCGTTTTATATGCAATAGCAAAATCTATATTTATATATTTAGTTATAAAAATAATGCTGACTATTCTTTTTATGGTTGGACCAATATTTATAATATTTATTTTATTTCAAAGAACTAAAGGAATGTTTGATTCCTGGTTAAATATGCTAATAAGCTATTCATTTCAAATAATCTTCTTATTTATTACAATAGCATTCTTCTCTGCATTAATATATGATGTTTTTTATCAATTATTTTACTACCCAGTATGCTGGGATAAAGTATGGTCAATAAAAATTGGTCAATTATCAGAAATTAATTTATTATATTTCTGGAAATTCCAAATGGCTGATCCAAAATATGGTGATGTTTACAATGCCTCACTGGGACCAGATTTTACCTCAATGTTATTTTTTTTGACATTAGGATATATATTTAAACAAATGATAGATAAAGTTACGGATCTTGGAGATAAAATTTCAGGTGAGGGTGGTATCGGAGCTGGATCATTAGCACAAAATATGATGCAAGATGCTTTCAAAACTGCTGGTCAGGCTTTTGGATTCGCAAGAAAAAAAATTGCTCAACCAATAATTGGCAGAGCCTTATATGGTGGAATGAAAATTAGCTCTAGAGCTGTAAGAGGAACAATTTCCGGAGTTGCTACGCTAGGATCAGCAGCTGTTAATACAGCGGTAAACAGAGATAAAGGTAATGAAGCTGCAAATTCAATAAAAAATAAAATTAGTGATGCTAAATATGCTATAAAACATGCAAGAAGAAATCCCGTAGATACTTTAAAGTCAGCACTTAACGCTTTAGATAAAGCTGAAGAAGGATACCAAAATACTACGTTTAAGTCTTCCATTGGTGCTAATAAGGTTAATTTTGGTAAAGGAAAGCAGTTTTCTGAAGAAGTTAGTAAAGTAAAAAGAAAAACAATTAATTCGGTTATGTCAGAGATAAAGTCAAAAGCAATATCTGATAAAAAATCGAAATCAATGTTAAAAGAGAGCTTAAGAAAAAATTTAAAAAAAATTGGAGTATCTGATGCTAAACTAGATGAAAATATAGCTAAAAATTCATTATCAAAAATAGAAAAAAGATTTGGAAAATTAAGGAATGAGAATAAAGAGAAAATTATTGGTGAGCTTAATAAAGAGCTTAAAAGAAAAATGAAAGCGTTAGGTTATGACAAAGATTGTAAGTTTGAGGAGATTGATATAAGCAATATAGATATGTCAGATATTAGTAAAGCTAGAGAAGAAATTAGCTCTCTTTATAAAGAACAAATTAGAATGAAATATCAAGGCAATATAGCAAAATTCATGTTTAATAATCCTTTCGAGTCTGATCTGGACAGAGCAGTTCGTGCTGAGGATAGATATATTGAGGACAGGCTAAATAGCATAGAATATAATAAATATGATATTAAAAAATCGGAAAATAAAATTAATTCTTATAATATTGAGTTACAAACAAAAATTAAAAAATATAAATCACTATCTGGTAATTTAGATAAGCAGCTAGAAGAGATAAATAGAAATGGTGAGGTTACTGATGGTCAAAAGGAACAATTTAATAAAAAAAATAAACTACTACTTCTTGAATTAAAAAATTTAAGAAAAGAAATAACTAACTTGAATAAAAATCTTCAGGAAGAAGAAAAGATTAAATTAAAAAAGGAGTTAGAAAAGGATTTTCGTAATGAAAAATTAAGAAAAAAATATTCAGAATTAGAAGAAAAAGCCCGAAAAGCAAAAGAAGAAGGTTATATCTATAAAGAAAGTGAAGAAAAAATACAAAGCTATGAAAATGAAAGAAAATCAAAGTTTAGTGAATATGAAGGACAATTGATAAATGACATGCTAAATGATCAAAGAATATCTGGAATTTTTGAAAGAGATTACGATGAATTCAAAGAAAAAATGATTCAAGAAATAGGCAAAGCTAATAATTTTAACGAGCTATGTAATGTATATGATGAAATGATTGAAGAAATAGCAGAAAAAGGAGTGGACAAAGAAGTTGCAAGACAAGAGATTATTTTAGGTGAAGATTTTGATAAATATGAATTACTACTTGAGCAAGATAGAGATAAAAATATACAAACTAACCCTAACGAATTATCAAGTCTTGATAATGAATTGCGTGATCCAAATTTAGGTTCAGATGAAACAGATTCTGGTTTTATTGACGATGATAATGAGGATGCAACTCAAAGCCAAGAATCAAGCGAGCAGAAAAGAGAGCTAGTAGAGCAAACTCAAAGATCAAGATCCTTACTAGCTTTAATAAATGAAAAAAAATCAGCACTTAACAAATTACAGGAAGAATTAAGGGTCGCTAATGATAGAAGGCAAATAAATAAAATTAAAGGCAGAATTTCTCAGTTAGAAACAGAAATTTCAAGGCTTAATGCCGAATTAACAGCTGAAAGATCACGAAATTTATGATAAAATTCATATTATTAACATTATTAACAATAATTTTAGCGTCATGTGGAGATCCAGATTGCATAGATGCTAATGATTTTGGAGAGCCAAAATTTATGCTAAGTGCCAAAGGACAGGCTATTGAAGCTAAATTAGATGATAATAGTGAATTTAACTTTTTAGAGGTCACTAAGTCAACTCCTACAGGTTATGTTTTAAACGGAGAGCAGCTGAGAATAAATGTTAATGGAGCATGGTCACCATGGAGTGAAGATATTTTAAAAGATTACCGCTATTCTTGTCATCAAGATACGATTGAAATAGGAGAAAGTAAATCAATAGCTGAATATAAACATTTAGTAAAATCTCGAGTTTGTAATGAAACTTATGGTTTTGTTGAATCTTCAGCAGGTGAATATATTGGGCATAAATTTGAGCAAGTAAAAGCTTGTAGTGATCACTCATTTCAAAATAATATTTGTTGGTTTCCTTATGGCTGGGGAGTAATGATAGGCTTTTCAAAGGATATTCATTCAGAAAATGAGATTTTAATTCATATGGGTCCAAAAGTCGTAACCCAGGATAACAAAAAAGTTTTTATTATGAATAAAGAAGAGCTTCAACAAATTAAAACTAGTCTAAATTTGTCTGATTGGAGTAGCATAAAACTTTATCTCAGAGTTCATGATAATAGTTATAATGACAATATTAATGGTTGTATAAAAAAAGATATAGGTGGGACATATCCTAAACTAAACCCTGAACATGGAGATGTTTATAAATGTGGAAAGGGCCTGCAATTTACCTTTGTAAATGGTATTTTAAAAGATGACCCAGGGTTCTTGGAAACAGCAGCTCAAGTATTTTTAAACCCCTCTGAGGAGTTAATTACAAGTTTTTACAACGCTTTTATTAATTCAGCTACTTATAAGAATATTTTTTATATCTGTTCAATTTTATTTGTGATTTTTATACCTGTAGGGTTTTTTACCGCTTATTTGCAATTATCATTACAACAACTACTAGTTATTTTAATAAGATTTGCAATTATTAGTAGCTTATTAAGTCCAACAGGTTGGGAATTATTTGATAAATATGTAAAAACATTTTTTTGGGAAGGAAGCAATAATCTTGCAAAGCTTGTTGTTGACACTACAAATTTATCAATAAAAGGTGAGCAATCGGTTGCAATAGAGATTGGTGACTCAATAGATTCCAATGTTTTATCAGACGCAGATAATGTTTTGTTAATGCTATTTTCTAGCGCCATTAATACTAAGTTAGTAGCGCTAATTTTATCACATGATTTTGGTCTATTGATTGTATTGGCTCTGTATTTTACCTTCTACATTTATATATTTGCCATATTAAAACTAGCAGTGATTCTAATTTTCTTATTTATTGCAATGAGTATTTTATTATCAATTGCACCAATATTCCTAATTTTTGGTTTATTTCAATATACAAGGGAGCAATATTTTGAGAAGTGGCTGCAATCCTTAATATCTGTATCACTGCAACCAATGATGTTATTTACTTTTTTTGGTATGTTTCTTGCTGTAGTTAATAGCTATATCTATGATATGTTATATTATGATGCATGTTGGTACATAATAGTCGATTTACTAATTGAAAAGATAGGTTTCTGGAAAGTTAGTCAAGCTTATGGAGATATTGATTCTATATCAGGTATAAGACCTAAAATTGAAGGTTCGCCTAATATAAAGTTAGAAGATATATTTTTGTTATTTTTAAGTGCAATGGTAATAAGATATATAGTAGATAAAGTGCCAGAAATCAGTGAAAAAATTGCGGGAGGTTTTTCTCTTGGTTCAATCAATGATATAACAAATAAAACATTAAGTGGAGTTGAAAAATTTGGTGAAGAATTTGCCAAAGCTACTGCAGGAAGCGTATGGACAAGAACGGCTGGTAAAGCTCTATCATCAGCGGCAGATAAATTACCATCAATAATTAGTAAAAACGCTCATAAAATAAGTTTTGGACTTATTAATAAAACTAAATCGGCACAATTAGCATCAGCTAAGAAAAAATTATCATCACAATTGAAGTCTAAAGGTTGGTCAAAAGAAGATATTGATAAAGCAATGAAATCAGGCAAGTTAGATAAAAAATTAGCCAAAGAAATGATAAAAGAAAAAGCAAAAGAAAAGCGTTATGGTACAAATACATTAAATCCTTTGAAAATGGGATTTGGTATTATGAGAGAAATTAAGGATAATATTAAAAATTCAGCAATTATAGCAGCCTCAGGTAAGATGTCATCTAAACAGAAAAAGCAGCTAAAAGAAAGTAACTTAAGATCTGATATAAAAAAGCTAAACAAGGATCAGAAAAAGATGGAAAAATTACAGCAAAAAGCAAGTAATATAGTTGATAAGAAAGTTGGAAAAAAAGATTTAGAAGATATAGCTAAAGGTATAAAATATGAGGAGGGTAAACAAGGAAATATTGATGATATTGAATATAATAAAAACAGAATAAATAAAGAAATAAAAGAAAGGATGCAAGAAAAAGGCTATGCTGAAGAGAAAATAGATCAATTAATTAATGATAATAAAAATGAGTTAAAGAACATATTTAATGTAGATGATGACTTCTTTGACATTTCAGATGATGATGATGATTCAGATGATGGTTATGATTCAGATGATGATGATTCAGATGATGATGATTCAGATGATTTATATAGAGGGGATTCTGATCCTAATAGAAGAGATTAAAGTTTCAGCATGTTTTTAAAATCTTATGCCAAGATCAATTTATATTTAAATATAATTAAAAAAACATATCAGTTTCACCAAATTGATAGCCTATTTTCTTACATTAATTTATATGATGAAATTATAATTGAAGAAAATAACAAAAATATTTTGAAGAGCAATTATAACATTGCAACAGACAAAAATATAATACAGCACACAATTAATAATTTTAACTGCAAATATGGAGTTAAGAAAAAATTTAAAATTATTCATAATAAAAATATTCCCATTGGCAGTGGAATGGGCGGAGGTTCATCAAATGCAGCAGTAATTATAAAATATTTATATGATTTTTATAAAATAAAGGAAGATTTTAGTAATAAAATATTATTTGCTAAAGAGTTAGGCTCAGATATTCCTTTTTTTTTACAAAATAATTGCAGATATATAGGCGGAATTGGTGATGTTATTTTAGATAAATGCGAAATATTGGAGCTACCAATTATTTTGATTAATCCCAGAAAAATTAATATTACAAAAAAAATCTTTAAACTTCTGAAAAAAGAAGATTTTAATATTGAAAATACCAATAAAATAAATAATTTCCCGAATATAAAAACTTTTTTTGATTACTTAAAGCAACAAAAAAATAGCCTTTATAAATCTGCTATTAAGGAGTGCCCAGAGATAGAGGAGATAACTAGTTTTTTAAAAAATGAAAATGATGCTTTTATTCAGTTATCAGGTTCTGGGGCAACCTCATTTTTAATTTGTAGTGATCTGGAAATCAGAGATTATTTTTATAAGAAATTATTAAAGAAATTTCCAAATTTTCTCATTATAAAAAGTAATTTGCTTAATAAAATATGAATATTATTCAGTATATTTAACTTTATATCTACCTATGAGAGAAGTTAGTATCTCATATGGAATTAAATTAGTGTTCTTAACTACATCGTCAATTTTTATATTATCTCCAATTAACTCAACATAATCTCCTATATTAATATTATTTCTTTTATCATTACTAATATCAATAATGGTTAAATCCATAGAGATATTACCGATTATTGGATAATTACTGCCTTTAATAAAGCAATAAGCTTTATTTGATAATATTCTAGCATAACCATCTGCATAACCTATGGGTATAATTGCAATCTTAGTATTTTTAGAAATTTTATTATTTAAACCATAACCAACATAGCCATCCTTCGAGATTATTTTAGTATCAATAATTTTTGTTTTTAAATTAATAATATTTAACATTGGGTTATCCTTGTTATAAGGAGTAGGGTTAACTCCATAAAGAGCTACGCCAGCTCTTACCATATCAAAATGAAAATCTTGTCCTAAAAAAATACCTGAAGAATTTGCTAAAGAATATTTTGCATTTGGAAATTTTTTTATGATTTTTTTAAACTTACTTAATTGATTATTATTATTAAGATGCATTTCAGACGCAGATGATAAATGGCTCATCACATATAATATATTTAGCATTTTATAGTCATAATTATAAAAATACTCAAACTCGCTATATTCAACTCCTAGCCTGTTCATTGCAGTATCAAAATGTAAAATCATATTAAGTGTAATTGCCCGAGATTTAGCAAATTTAGACCAAATATGAAGTTGGTTTTTAGAATTAATGACGGGAATTATATTATGATCTAAAAATGCTTGGGTTTCATCTTTTTTTACTCCATGAAAAACATAAATATTAGCATTATCATTAATTTTTCTAATATTTATTGCCTCATTAATGCTAGCAACGAAATAATCATTGCAACCAACATCAGTTAGAGATGTTAAAACTTTTTCATAGCCAATTCCATAGGCATTGGCCTTTATTGTTGCTGCACATATGGAGTTACCAATTTCTTTTTTTAAAATAAGATAATTATTTTTTAAATTAGTTAAATTAATATTTAATACTGAATCAAAAAATTCTGTTTCCATATTATTTAGTTGTTTTTGGCAAGATTATCAAATTTAGTAGTGTTAGCGTTAAATCTAATCTCTACATTTCCAATTGGTCCATGTCTTTGTTTTGCGATAATTACCTCAGCTTTATTCATTGCTTTCAATGCTTTAGCTTCCCAATCTGAACGATTTTTTGCATCTGGGTCCGGTTCCATCCTTGAAAGATAATATTCTTCACGATAAATAAACATTACAACATCAGCATCTTGCTCGATACTACCTGATTCTCTAAGATCTGATAGTTGAGGTCTTTTATCTTCTCTATTTTCAACTGCTCTTGATAATTGAGATAATGCAATAACAGGAATATTAAGTTCTTTTGCGATTGCTTTTAAATTTTGAGTTATTTCAGTTATTTCCTGAACTCTATTATCTGTATTTGAGGAACCCCTAACAAGTTGCAAATAATCAATTATAAGCAATCCTAAATTCTGTTGCCTTTTTAAGCGTCTTGCTCTTGTTCTTATTGCTGAGATCGACTGAGCAGGAGTGTCATCAATAAAGAATCTAAGTTCATGTAAATCTTTATTTGCTTTAACAATTTTATTGAAATCTTCTTTTGAAAAATTACCGCTTCTGAATTTTTTGGCATTAACTCCTGATTTCATTGAAATCATTCTGCTTGCTAACTGCTCAGATGACATTTCCAAGGACAGAAATCCTACTGATTTATTATCTTCAATGTTAGAAAAATATTCAGAGCAATTAAGAGCTATATTAATGGCTAGAGCTGTTTTACCCATAGAGGGTCTACCAGCAAGAATTATTAAATCTGAATTCTGCATTCCACCTAAAAGCTGATCTAAATCCAGTAATTCTGTTGGTAAGCCACAAAAATCATCCGATTCAAGAGCAGCTTGTACATTAGTTAATGTATTATTAAGAGAGATATTTAATCTTTGGTAATCACCTTCAAATTTTCCTTCACTAGCAAGTTTAAAAAGTTTCTGTTCTGTGTTCTCAATAATGGCAGAGGATGCCTGAGGCTTTGAAGATAATGTTATTTCTGATATTAATTGCCCACCTAAATCCTTTAATTTTCTTTTTAGATAAAGATCAAAAATTAATTTGGCATATTCCTTAATGTTAATAATGCTAGTTGCAGATGATGCTAGGTCAAATAGATACTTGCTTCCACCAAAATTTTTTAATTTTTCATCCTTGTCAAAATTAGCTTTAAGAGTAATTGGAGTAGCAATTAGACCTTGTGAAAAATAATCTACAATATTTTGATATATTTCTTGATGAATAGGTTCAAAAAAATGCTCTGAATTTAAAAAATCTCCAACCTTACTATATGCTTCATTATTTGTAAGCAAATTTCCAAGCACTAATTGTTCAGCCTCTATATTTGATGGCTGGAGATTAATCTTCTCCTCATTACTAGATACATTATTATATAGTTTCATTTAACTTACATTAATATTTAATTAATTTTATATGATAAAAGATCAAACTTGCATTTTTTTTGATCATGGTTAATTATAGAGTGTTTTTTATTTAAAAAACTATATTTTAGATCTATAACTGCAAAAAAGCAAAGTTAAAATGGTTAAAGAAAATTCACTCAAAAAAGAGATCAGTAAAAAACAATTCTTAGAATTTTATTCTGATATGTATTTGGTCAGAAAATTTGAAGAGAGAGCAGGTCAGGCATATGGAATGGGAAAGATTGGAGGTTTTTGTCATTTATATATAGGTCAAGAAGCAGTAATTATTGGAACAAAATCTGCATTGAATGAAGGTGATGCATTAATTACAAGCTATAGAGATCACGGTCATATATTAGCATGTGGTACAGATCCAAAATATGTAATGGCAGAGTTATTTGGTAAAGAAACTGGTGTCTCTAAAGGTAAGGGAGGCTCAATGCATTTATTTGATACAGAGAAAGGTTTTTACGGTGGTCATGGTATTGTTGGAGCTCAAGTACCAATAGGAGCAGGTGTAGCATTTGCTGTGAAATATCAAGAAAAAAGCAATATTGCTGTAACATTTTTTGGTGACGGTGCTGCCAATCAAGGTCAAGTTTATGAAACATTCAACATGGCTTCATTATGGAATTTGCCTGTATTATTCATCATTGAAAATAATCAATATGGCATGGGTACTAGTACAAAAAGGGCTGCTGCAAGCATAGATTTTTCAAAAAGAGGTGAGGCATTTGGCATTAAAGGTGAGAAAGTAGATGGTCAAGATTTATTCGCCGTATATGATAAAGTAAAATCAGTGTCAGAGAAAATAAGAAAAGGCGAAGGGCCATATTTATTAGAAATTAATACTTATAGATATAGAGGTCATTCAATGTCTGATCCAGGCCAATATAGAGAAAAGTCAGAAATACAAGAATATAAAGACAATAGAGATCCAATTACAAATTTCAGAAATTTTGGTATTGAGAATAAAATAATTGATGAAAAAGACATTAAATTATCTGAGCAAAAGGTAAAAGAAATTGTTGCGGAATCAATTGAGTTTGCAGATAATAGCCCTGAGCCAATCGCTGACGAACTTTGGAGTAATATTTTGAATAGTTAATATGGTAAAGATAACTGTAAGAGATGCATTAAGAGATGCAATGGCTGAAGAAATGAGAGAGGATAAAAATATTTATCTTATGGGTGAAGAAGTAGCGGAATATCAAGGAGCATACAAGATAAGCCAGGGTCTCCTTAAAGAATTTGGAGAAAAAAGAGTAATAGATACACCGATAACTGAACATGGTTTTGCAGGTATTGCAATTGGTTCTGCAATGGCAGGATTGAAACCTATTGTTGAATTTATGACATTTAATTTTGCTATGCAGGCAATTGATCAAATAATTAATTCTGCAGCTAAAACACATTATATGTCTGGAGGGCAAGTCAAATGTCCTATAGTATTCAGAGGTCCAAATGGCGCAGCAGCAAGAGTTGGAGCGCAGCATTCACAATGTTATGCTGCATGGTATAGTCATATTCCTGGTTTAGAAGTTGTAGCGCCATATGATGCTGTGAGCTCAAAAGCTTTGCTTAAAAAAGCTATAAAATCTCCCAATCCTGTAATTTTTTTAGAAAATGAAATAACATATGGATATGAATTTGAATATAATGAAGATGAATTAGCAAATATAGAAATAGGAAAAGCTAAAATAGTCAGGGAAGGAAAAGACATAACCATTACAGCTTTTTCCATTTGTGTTGAAAAAGCTCTTCAAGCAGCCGAAATTTTAGCTAAACATAATATAGATGCTGAAGTTATAGATTTAATGACTATTAGACCATTAGATAAGAAAACTATTATCTCATCTGTAAAAAAAACAAATCATATTATAAATGTCGAAGAGGGCTTTGGAACATGCGGAATTGGTTCCGAAATTTGCTCAATGATATGTGAGGAAGCTTTTGACTATTTAGATTCAGAGCCTAAAAGAATAAGTG
>CBFHSE010000045.1:0-11448 GCA_965658435.1 Rickettsiales bacterium
CCCCCGGACAACGAACATCATGAAAATTATTGCGAATAATTTTATTTAAATATGTTTCTTCAATTGCCAATTGAATAACAGTAAATCGCCTCTTTGTTTCTTTAAATTTATAGTTAAAATCTTGCTTTTCATTATATTTATTTAATGAAATGGCTATTATAGATAGTAATGATATAATAATCGCCTGCTCTATTAGGCTGAAGCCAGTTATTTTATACAAAATATTTATTTATTTTTTGTTAATAAAATGAGCTTGACTTTACATTTGTAATATATAATTTTGCTTAATATGCAAGTTTTTTAGATTATGTTATATATTATTACTTTCTATGCTCTTTCACTTGGAAGCTTAATCTCCGCTCTTAGCTATAGAATACCAAGAAACCAAGATATTTTTTTCAAACCTTCTCAATGTCCAAAATGTAATAATTCACTTAGGTTTATAGACTTAATACCCGTTATTTCATGGCTTGCTAATAAAGGCAGATGTAGATTTTGTAAAAGCAAAATCTCCATTAGATATCCTCTCATTGAGATTTCGACATGTTTTCTAATAACCTTACCATATCTAATTACCAATGATTATAAAATAACATTAATATTATCCATATTAACTTTACTATTAATTACTATATCAGTAATTGATTTTGAGCATTATATTATACCTGATAGATTACAATTATCTCTTTTAGCATATGCTATATTCTGGTCTTATTATTTTTCATATGATATTATTTACAGTATTAAATCTTTTATATTGGGCTTTATGATAAGCTTTTTATTAATGATTGGCTTTAAATATATTAGAAATAAAGATGGACTGGGTTTTGGTGATGTAAAATTTATAGCGATTTCAGCAATTTTAATTGGAATTGATAATTTTACCATTTTCTTTTTGTTATCAGGAATATTTGGAATTATAAATGGTTTACTCTGGATTTACTTCTTTGATAAAAAACTTTTTCCATTTGCTCCTTCTTTATGCATATCATTATTTTTATGCTTGATTCTAGTTTTAATATTTGATATTGATTTTAACGGTGGATTTAGTTTCACATCTTTTTTTACAAACTTAATTTTTTAAATGAGAATCATGATGAGATCTCTTATATTACTTTTACTTCTAGTTTCATGCTCAAAGTCAGAAATTAAAGATAACATAATATACGATGGTAAAGCGGGACTCACAAGATCAGATTTTAGAGAAAATTTAGTTAATAGTGAATATAGAAATAAAGAAGTAATAAAACTTACAGATGATTCATTTGATGAATTAGATGTTTTAAATATTTTAGATGAAATTGAAGAGCCAGAATTAGAAAGTGGCAAATTAGTTTCTATATCCGTTACAGAGGATATTCCATTAAAAGATGTTTTGATTGAGTTAGGTAGATTATCAGACATCGAAATAGAAATTGATCCTGATATTTCTGGTGGAATTATATTAATAGTTAAAGATAGGCCTTTTTTACAGATTATAAAGCAAATATCAACATTAGCAAAACTTCGTTATTCAATTAATGATGGCATCTTAAGAATTGAAAAAGATGATCCTTATATAGTAAATTATTCATTGGATTTTCTTGATTTCTCAAGAACATTTTCATCAACTTTATCTATCAATACTGGAACCTCTAATGATGCAATTACAACTGGCAGTGATAGAGTTATCAAATCATCATCAGAAGAATATCTATGGAATACAATAATTAATAATGTTAGCAGAATTATATCTGAAAAAACTGCTACTCAACAAGAAGAAACAACAGAAACAGTAGATAATAATGAAAATAACATTAATGCCCAAGAGCAAACACAAACAGTAACTAGCACAGCATCAGCAAGCTATGTATCTTCAAATATTAAGGCTGGAATAGTTACAGTATCAACAAATTCTATAAATCATAAACTTGTTAAGGAATATTTAGAAAAAGTAAAAAGGAATATTAATGCACAGGTGTTAATTGAAGCTAAAATTATTGAAGTCACTCTTAATGATGAATTTAAGGCTGGTATTGATTGGAGCTCTGGTCAATTATCAGGTCTCAACACTACTAGCGTAGTTGATTTTAATGATATAGCTCCCTTTAGCTTTGACTTTACCTCCAACGGCAAAAAAAGAGCTGATATGAAATTACTTGAAAAATTCGGAACTACCAGAACATTATTTTCTCCTAGAATAACAGCTTTGAATAATCAGCAAGCTGTATTAACCTTTACAGAAAATAAAATTTACTTTGAGGTTACATTTGATACTGAAACTGAAGTTACTGAAGGAGCAACTAATAATATATTAAGCCAATCTATTGATAGTGAAATGCAAACCATACCAATTGGGGTTATTCTTGCCTTACAGCCTTCTATAGATCTTGATAAAAATGAAGTATTAATTAATATAAGGCCTACTATATCTTCATTAAGTGCAGAAGTTGAAGATCCAGCTGTACAGATTGCAAAAAAAGAATTAGGTGCAAGCGCAGATGAAATAGCCTCATCTATTCCACAAGTTAAAATGCGTGAAATTGATACTCTTGTAAGACTAAAGAGTGGTTCATCTATGGTAATGGGAGGACTTATAGAGCATGAGAATAAAAACCAGGATGTTGGAATACCATATTTTTCTAGCATTCCTGTTATTGGTCATCTATTTAAATCTACAATAAAAGAGGAGGTTATAACAGAAACTGTAATTTTTATAAAGGCAACTATTTTAGAATCAGATTTTGGTGTATTAAACTCTGATCAAAATTTTTATAATAACTTCAATAATGATAAAAATAATATAGGTATTTAGATGTTCGCAATTTTAAAATATATACTAATAACTGCTGTTAGAGATTGGCTTTTTATTGGAATATTACTATCAATGTTTTGTTTGGTTGGAATATCTCTTTTTTTAGGATCAACAGCTTTATCAGAACAAACAGCAATGCAGCTTGTTTTTTTATCTTCAACCACGCGATTATTGCTTGTAATAGGTTTGATTTTATTTATTTGTTTTCATATTAGAAGAAGCTTCGATAATAGAGAGGTTGAATTTATTATATCAAGACCTATAAGCAGAACATCATTTTTATTCACATATTTTATTAGCTTTTCTTTCCTATCATTTCTTTTGTTACTGCCATTAATTATAACGATATATGTTGTTTTCTCTCCAAATTTTCAAGGTTTCTCATTGTGGTTTTTATCTTTATATCTTGAGTTAGTTATTATTTCTTGCTTTGCAATTTTAGCATCACTTATTCTTAAAAGTGCTGTATTATCAGTTCTTGGATGCTTTGCATTTTATCTAGTTTCAAGAATTATGGGGTTTGCAATATCAACAATAATAATCCCTTCTAATCTGAATAATATAAATTTTAATACATCTCTTGAGATCTTCCTTAAAATAATCTCTTCATTATTGCCTAGATTAGATCAATTTGCGCAAAGTAAATGGTTAATTTATAATGATTACAGTATTGAAGTTGTTCCTCTAATTTTATTACAATCTATCATTTATATAGCACTTATATTTGTAATGTCGGTATTTGATTTTAATAAAAAACAATTTTAGCGTTATGATTTTAAAATATAAAAAATTTTTATTAGTACTAACATTTATCTTTATTTTATCTTCTCAAATATCATTATGGCTTTTCACAAAACATATTAAGCCTGATATGATAATTGTTCCTAATGTACCTTCATATACAACCATTTCAATTCTATCTCTTGGTGATTTACAATTTTATTTTAGAAATTTATCTTTTAAGATACAAAATGCTGGAGATAGTTGGGGTAGATTTACAGCATTAAAGGATTATAATTATGAAAAGTTAAAAGACTGGTTTTTTCTTTTAGATAAATTAGACAGTAAATCAAATTTTGTTCCTTCACTTGCCAGCTATTATTATTCACAGAGCCAAAATGTTATTGATAATATACATATTGTCGAATATTTAGAAAATCATGCTTCTAATGATATATCTAATAAATGGTGGTGGATGACTCAGGCTGTTTATTTAGCTAACCATAAATTAGAAGATAAAGAATTAGCCTTAAGATTATCATATTATTTAACAGAAATACCAAAAGAAGTTAATGTTCCTTTTTGGGTAAGACAAATGCCAGCCTTTATTCATGAAGATATGGGAGAAAATCAGTCTGCAAAGAAGATTATTATTGATATTTTAACTAATTTTAAAAAATTTACTCCAGGAGAATTAAATTTTATGGAATATTTTATCAAAGAAAGATTAAAAGATGAAAAATTTAAATATGAAATTATAGAGGAGCTTAGAAAAAATGCTAAATGGGAAAATAAGCATAACAGATAATTTAAAAGCTTGGCCTTTTATTGAGGCTAAAAATCTTTTAAAAAAAATTAACAATAAGATACCTGAAAAAGGATATGTTTTGTTTGAAACAGGTTATGGTCCATCTGGTTTACCTCACATAGGCACATTTGGTGAGGTTTGTAGAACATTAATGGTTAAAAGAGCTTTTAATTATATAGCCCCAGAAATACCAACTAAACTAATTTGTTTTTCTGATGATATGGATGCATTAAGAAAAATTCCGGAAAACATCCCTAATCCTCAATTATTTGTTGATTATATTGGTAAATCCTTAACTAATATCCCTGATCCATATAAAGAACTCTCTTCTTATGGAGAGCAAATGAATAATAAGCTTAAAGGATTTTTAGATAGCTTTGCTTTTGAGTATGATTTTTATAGCTCAACTCAATGTTATAAGAGTGGCTTATTTAATGATACTCTTAAAAAAATAGCACTTAATATTGATAAAATTTCAGCTTTAATTCTCCCAACTCTTAGAGAAGAAAGAAGAAAATCATATAATCCTTTTATGCCTATATGCCCTGTATCCGGAAAATTATTAGAAGAAGGTGTTATTTCTACTGATAGCTCAAATTTTACAATAAATTTCAAAGATATTAACGGTGAGGAAAGAACTCAGTCTATTTTAGATGGTAATTGTAAATTACAATGGAAAGTAGATTTTGCTATGAGATGGCATGCTCTTGATGTTAACTATGAAATGTTTGGAAAAGATATTATCCCTTCAGCAGAATTAGCAGTTAAAATTTGTAAAATTATTGGCAATAAAACTCCTAGTAATTTTCATTATGAATTATTTTTAGATGCTACTGGACAAAAAATATCTAAGTCTAAGGGTAACGGAATTTCTCTTGAAGAATGGCTTAAATATGCACCAGCAGAATCTTTAAGTTATTACATGTATCAAAAACCAAAAACTGCCAAGAGATTATATTTTGATATCATCCCTAAATCCACGGATGAGTATATAAAATTTATGCAAAATTATAAGAATCTTGATGATGATAAAAAATTAGAGAGCCCTATTTATCATATTCATAATGATAAATATAAATTTCATGATATTGGGGTTATTAGTTTTTCACTATTATTAAATTTAGCTTCAGCATGTAACCCAGATAATTCTGATATTTTATGGGGATTTATATCAAAATATGATAATAACTTAAATAAAGAAAATTCAGAATTCTTAGATTTACTAGTTGGTTATGCCATAAATTATTATAATGATTTTATAAAACCAAATAAGAGTTTTAGAAAAGCAAATCATGATGAGTTGAAAGCTATAAATGCATTAAGAGCTAAGCTGGCTGAGTCAATAAATGAAAAAGATCCCGTAATATTACAAAATATTACATATCAAATTGGTAATGATTTTAACTTTGAATTAAGATTATGGTTTCAAGCTTTATATCAAATTTTGCTTGGCCAAGATTCAGGCCCAAGATTTGGTTCTTTTATTTCATTGTTTGGAGTATCTAATATGATTGATTTAATTGATGAAAAATTAAATTAATTTTTTTAATCCTAAAATTAAATTATCTATCATTTTTTCTGTATGCATTGGCGTAATTGTTATTCTTAGTCTTTCCTCTCCCTTTTTAACAGTTGGATAATTTATTGGTTGAATATATATATTATGCTCTTCTAATAATTTATCAGATATATATTTGGTTTTTTTGGAGCAGCCAATAATTATAGCTATGATGTGACCTTTGCTATTATGAAATTTAATATTTGCTTTATTTAGTTTGTTTTTTAGCAAATTTACATTTTTATGGAATTTCTCTCTTAAGTTTTTGTTATTTTCTATTATTTCAATAGCTTTTATTATTGCCATCGCATTTGCTGGTTGGGTTGCAGTTGTAAAGATAAAGCCTGGTGCATAGGATCTTATTGCATCTATTAGATATTTATTGCCCGTTATGTAGCCACCAATTAAACCATATGCTTTTGCGAAGGTTCCCTGAATTATATCAATTTCAGTAGCAATATTTTCTTGCTCAGCAATACCTCCCCCCTTATCCCCGTATAAACCTACAGCATGTACTTCATCTATATAAGTAAAGCAATTATATTTCTTTGCTAAATTTATTATTTCTCTGATTGGGGCTATATTTCCGCTCATTGAATATATAGATTCAAAAACTAGCATTTTATTTTGCGCCTTAGGAACTGATTTTAACTTACTCTCAAGATCAATTATATCATTATGTTTAAATATAATTTTTTTAGCTTTACTATTTTGAATTCCTTCTATTATTGAAGCATGGTTTCCTGCATCAGAAAATATTATTATGTCATCTATTATTTTAGAAATAGTGGAAATTGTAGTTCTATTTGCAACATATCCAGATGAAAAAACTAAAGCACTATCTTTATTATGATGATGGGCTAATTTTTTTTCTAATGAAACTAAAGGAAAGCTATTTCCGGATATATTTCTGGTACCCCCTGCCCCAACTCCATATTTTTCTGTTGCTAATATATTTTCTTTTATAACCTCTTTATTTTGTCCCATAGCGAGATAGTCATTGCTGCACCATATGATAATATTTTTTTTTGTTTTATAATTAAAAGCGTAAGGAAAGTTATCACTATCTCTGGCTATCTCTATAAATTCTCTATATCTATTATTTGCTTTTAACTCTTCAACTGCTTTTAGGAAAAAATCATTATAATTTATTTTTTGCATAATTTTATAGTTAAATTAGTTACAGAAAACAGAAATAATGCAGTTAATTGGTGCAAAATAGCAATATGCATATTTACAATTGTTAATAAAGTAATTATTCCAAGTACAAACTGAGCTAGAATAAAAGCTAATAATATTTTTATTAATAAATTCTCATAAAGTTTTTTTCTTATCATATAAAATGCTATAGCTACTAAAATTAAAGCTAAAATTCTATGTATAAACTGAATTGTCGCATGTTCATTTAAAAATATATCTATTATATTATTATCAAATATTTCTTGGGGATAAAAATTCTCACCCATTAATGGATATTGATTATAAATTAAGCCAGCATCAAGACCTGCAACAAATGCTCCATATATTATTTGCAAAATTAAGATTATTTGAAAAATTTTTAGAATTTTATAATTTTTCTTTTTACTGATATATTTTTCTTTTGTTAATTTATCAACGAAATAATGATTAATAACAATACTGTAAATTATAAATGCCAATAATAGGTGAACAGATAATCTATAATGGCTAACTGATGTTAATTCAGATAAGCCACTAGAAACCATAAACCAACCTAAAAAACCTTGTAAAATAACTAGAAGAGAAATGGCAATAATAAATTTTTTTTGCTTAATATTTATCTCTCCTTTTACATAAAAAACTAAAGCAGGAATAATAATTAAAATACCTATTACTCTGCCTAATATTCTATGAATATATTCAAGCCAAAAAATATTTTTAAACTCATCTATATCCATGTTAGGATTATTAATAATAAATTGAGGTATTTCTTGATATTTAGCAAATAAATCTTGCCAATCATGTAGTTTTAATGGAGGTAATATACCTTTAAAAAGAGCCCACTCTGTAATTGATAAACCTGAATCAGTAAGCCTTGTGTAACCGCCAACTAATACCATTATAGGTATTATTGTTAATATTGTTATTAGCCATATATTATAATTTTTTGAGAAAACTTCTTTACTCATAAACAATTTTTTTAATATGTTATAATAAATTTAGTTAAATTCAAATTATTATGAAGAACCACCCTTACAAATCCTTTGCTAATTTTAAAAATAAATGGCTCTTATATAGCATATTTTCCTTATTATCAGCAGGTATATTAACTTTTATAATTGTTTTTTCACGTACTCCTTTCATTAAGGATATTTTTATATTTAAAGATTATTTCAGAAAAGCTCTGATAGTTCATGTAAATTTATCACAATTATTTTGGTTTCTTTCAATTGGGGCTTTGTTAAATTTTCATTATTTCAAGCATAATAAATTATTTAATAAAATCTCATTATATGCTGCTATATTAGCGTTGTTTGGGGTTATTATATCTTCTTTTCTACCCGGGATAGCAATTTTAAATAATTATGTACCAATTTTAGATAATTTTTTATTTAAAATATCAATCACATTATTCCTTATAATAATTTTACTAATCTCTTTTGTTAATGCTTTAAATGATTCCGATATTTTAGATAGTAATCAACCTTTAGCCCTTTCCCTGCTTAAGGTATATAATATAATAATTTTAATAGCATTTACCCATTTTCTAATTTCTTATAAATTTATAACTAGAAATAATATAAATCTTGAATTTTATGAGATTCTTTTTTGGGGTTTTGGTCATATTACTCAATATGCATATGTAGTTTTAATAGTATTTTCATGGTATTTAATAGCTAAAAAAACTAAAATATTTATAATGTTTTCGGATAATTTTCTAAAAATATCAGCAACTTTATATTTATTTATTTGTTTATTTGCCTATGGATCAATTAAATATATCAATGATCATATGCTTAATTTTAAAAATATTTATACTAATAATATGATTTGGGGCTCAAGTTTTCTTGCTCTGATATTTATAATTGCAATATTACCTAATTTTTTTTCATTAAAATTTTATAAAGCTAAAGCAAATGATAAACCATTAATAAATTCTTTAATTTTATCTGTAATTCTATTTATATATGGTGGTTTGCTTGGTAGTAATATCAATGAATCAAATACCTTAATACCTGCTCATTATCATGGCTCAATTGTTGCAGTAACCATTGCTTTAATAGGATTAACTTATATTTACCTACCTTTATTTGGAGGACAAAAAATTAATTCTAAATTAGCTATGATTCAGCCTGTTATTTATGGTATTGGACAAATTATTCATATTACAGGTCTTGCTATATCAGGTGGATATGGAGTTCTTAGAAAATCTCCTGATAGTATTTTAGGTTTTAATGCAAAATTTTGGATGGGAGTTATGGGTGTTGGCGGAGGAATTACTATGATTGCGGGCTTGATGTTTTTAATAATTTGTTATAAATCAATTGTAAATTCAGATAAAAAAAATGTTAAATATAAAAATCTACAAAACTAAAATTTGCCCATATTGCGATAAAGCTAAGGCTTTATTAATAAAAAAAGGTGTTGAAGCACATATTAATGAAATTGATATAAGCAATAATAATGAACTTAAGCAAGAAATGCTTGAAGCAAGTGGAGGAAGAATGACTGTACCTCAAATATTTATAAATGAGCAACATATTGGTGGTTGTGATGATTTATATGATTTGGATGCAAAAGGTGGATTAGATCCTCTTTTAGGTTAATTTAATGATAGTTCTTGGCATAGAATCTAGTTGTGATGATACTGCCATTGCTATTATAAATGACCATAAGATCTTAGCTGAAAAAAATTCTTCACAAATTGATATTCATAAACCTTTTGGAGGAGTTGTACCAGAATTAGCGGCAAGAAATCATGTTGAAATTATAGATAAATTAATAATTTCTGCCTTAGCTGAAGCAAATTTAAAAATCTCTCAAATTGAGCTAATAGCAGCTACAGGAGGACCTGGATTAATTGGAGGCGTAATTACCTCAGTTATGATTGCAAAAGGAATAGCACTTAGAAATAATATTCCTTTAATATTTGTTAATCATCTTGAAGGTCATGCTTTAGTTCCTAGATTTTCAGAAAACAACCTGAATTTTCCCTTTTTAATTTTCTTAGCTTCAGGTGGCCATTGTCAAATATTAGAAGCATTAAATATTGGCAAATATATTAAATATGGCGAAACATTAGATGATGCTATAGGAGAATCATTTGATAAGGTTGCAAAAATATTAGGACTTAATTATCCAGGCGGCCCATATATTGAGAAAGCTGCAAAATCTGGTAATAAACATAAATATAAATTACCTATTTCGATGTATAAAAGAGCAAATTGTGATTTTTCTTTATCAGGACTGAAAACTGCATGTAAAAATTTAGCAGATCAACTAGCACCTCTCAATAAAGAAAAAATCAACGACATTGCTGCATGTTTTCAACATGTAGTAGCCTTACAAATTAATGATAGAGTTGAATATGCAATTAAAAAATTTTCTAAAAAACATGATTTAACTAAAAAATATTTAGTTTTCTCTGGCGGAGTAGCTGCCAATCAATATATAAGGGAAGAACTAAATAAAATGCTTAAAAAACATAATTTCCAATTAATTTGCCCTCCAACTAAATTATGTACTGATAATGCAGTTATGATTGCTTGGGCTGGTCTTGAAAATTATAAGATAGGAAAAATTAGCGATTTATCATTTAAACCAAAATCTCGTTGGAACTTATATTAATATCTCTTTAACTTGTTTCATTTTTGTAATATAATATTTTAAATTTAAATAGAATCTTTTTTTAAAATCTATTTGTTTAGAAAAATAATAGATTACATTTGCATATTAATTAATAAATAATATTTTTATGAGTACTAATACTGGAACTGTAAAGTTCTTTAATAATGCAAAAGGGTTTGGTTTTATTACCGGCGATGATGGGGCCGAGGTGTTCGTTCATTTTCGAAGCGTAGAAGGCCTCGGCAAGCGTAGTATCAAGCCAGGCCAGCGTGTCAGTTTCGTCACCCGAAAAGGCGATCGCGGACCACAGGCAGAGGAAGTGAGACCACTGTGAGCAGCGTAAAAAAGAAAAGGGACGCTAAAGGCCGCGTGACCGAGAGAAAGTATCGAGGCGTTGTTATGCCCACGGCTAATCACAAGGCGATTCGAGCCGTCAAAAGGGCTGGACATGAGCCATCTATTCATGGAACGAAGCTTTGGCGATCCAGCTTTTTAATCATGGACTACTTACACAAAAACGCGCCGGAGCGAGCGGACACGGTGCTCGATGCTGGATGCGGCTGGGGCATTACCGGCATTTGGTTTGCCAAACGTTTTGGCTCACAGGTCGTCTCGATGGATGCAGATCCCGATGTGTTTCCCTATCTGGACGCTGTTGCCGCCCTCAATAAAGTCAAGACAACTCCGTTAGTTGATCGCTTTGAGAAACTCAAGAAAAAGCAGCTCGCCACATTTGATCTCTTGGTTGCCGCGGACATTTGT
>CBFHSE010000046.1:0-10470 GCA_965658435.1 Rickettsiales bacterium
ATAACGAACTTTGTGTACCGACTAGCGGGCAAAAATATCGAACTTGATCTATTTGAAACTGGTTTTGGTTAACCCCCCAATTAACCTTGAGCATTTTCAAGGGTTGCCGAGGTTAGAGAAATGGTCGGATAGCGGTTGGAAGTGTCGAAAACTTATAAAACTTTGACTTGCCCATTCATAAGCATTGGCAAGAGCCAATCACGAAGTTTTGATAATTTTTGATTTTCTAGTTCTAATATATTTTGCCTATCAAAAATTGAGTTAGATGTTTCAGTATAGTGCTGAATCACCTCTTTTGGAGGTAGATAAATTTTAATCATCTTTAGAGTGTTTCCAGATATTTCTTTAAATGTTGATCCTGAAGCATTATTGATGATCTGAGGCATCACATTTTTAATTGCGTAAAATATAAAAGGGGTTGAATAGCCTGATTTTGGAACGAAAGATTTAAATCCTTGGTTTGTGGTAACCGGCTCTCTTGCAATTGCCATATATCCAACCGGAGCTCTGGAACTCATTAATACGGAACCTTTTGGTAACAACTTCAAAGAAGCTGATTTTATTCCCTCCTTACTAACGCAAAACTCACCTTTAGTAATATATTTACATCCTGCATTAACAGATAAGTCTTTAGGGGTAATCCAAGGTGTTCCATTTAAATCAAAATTTTCTTTATTATCACGAGTTGGAGTAGACCCTCCAATTATTTCACCCAAATCTGACAATGTGCCAGCAGTCCAGCCTTCTGGTATATTTTGTTTTAACTCCTTATTCCAAACCATTTTTCCACCAGAGGATTTATAGGGTTTACCATTTTTATCAGGAAAATCAAACTGCACAAACCAATAATCATAAATGGTTTTTGCCATTTTCTCTAATTCAGTATTAATCTTATTGTTAATCTTTATCTTTTTATCGACTACATAGAGTATAGAAATCAGTTTTTTCTGATCTTCGATCTCGATAGGAATGCGTACTGGATATTTATTTAATGATACCAGATCAACTCCTGTTTGACCACCAGTCCTTGCCGATAACTTGTCTACGAATTCGAAAATCGATTTTTGTTTTAAAAAATAATATAAAAATTCACGATTAATTCCATCTTTTGGATTAGCTTTTAAGAGGGCAACATTATAGGCCCCTTCCATACCTCTACATATTTGAAAAATTGGTGGACCATAACGACCAATCATTATATCCTCCTTATTGCAAAATTTTTTAACTGAATTATCAGGGATATATGTAGCAAAGGTATCAGTTTTGAAATCACGAGTTTGAATTAACCTAATATATCCAAACTTTGGTTCATTAATAAATTCTGATTTTGGTGGCTGACTTCCTCCAATAAAATCACAAATATCTCCCACTTTTACACATTTAACTTTCATATTCCAACTCTTTCAATTTCTTCCTTATCTCATCTTCTAAAACTTTAGATTCATTAAACATCTTATCTAGATTTTTACTAAAATCTTTCATCTTATATTCAAATTCTTGCTTGCTAATATCAACATATTCAATTTTTACATCAAAATATTGCCCAGCACTTAGAGAGTAGTTTTTATCTTTAATTTCATCGTAAGAAACAACTACTGAAAAATCTTCTAAAGCCTCTTTTTTATTAAAAGAATTGATGATTTTATCCTCTTCTTCATTGTTTAATAAAGTTTTTTGATTCTTTCCCTCTTTAACACTTGTGCCAAGTTTTGAGGCATCAATTAAGACCACATCGTCTTTATTTTCTTTATCGATAAAAAGAATAGAAACATTAGTACCAGTGGTTGCAAAAATATTGCTTGGCATAGAAACTACGCCTGCAAGCATTTTTTTATTAACCAATTTTTCACGAATTTTTTTTTCAATTCCACTCTGAGCTGTTATAAAACCAGTTGGAACAACAATTGCTGCTTTACCTTTGGAGTTAAGAGAAAAAATGATATGCTGAATAAAAAGCAAATAAATTGCCATTTTATCTTTGCTCTTAGCTGATATCCTTGGAATTCCTGCAAAAAAACGCTCTTTATTTTCTTTTGTATCTAACTCATCTCTAAAATCACTAAAATCCATTTTAAATGGAGGATTAGAAACTATGTAATTGAACTTTTTTAGATTATTCCCATCTTTATGATATGGGTGAAGCAAGGTGTTACCCTGAATTATATTTTGAATTGAATGAACTAAATTATTTAAAACCAGATTCAAACGAAGCAAACTTGATGATTTTTGAGAAATATCTTGAGAAAAAATGCTACATCTAGATTCTCCAATAGCATGAGCAATATTCATTAGCAATGTTCCTGATCCTGAAGATGGGTCATAGCAAGATACATTTTGGATTTTACCTTGAACTTCTTTTGGCACTAAAATTTCTGCCATAATCTTTGCTACAGCATGAGGGGTATAATATTCTGCATATTTACCTCCACTATCTTTGTTATAATCTTTAATTAGATATTCAAAAATCGTGGCATAGAAATCATATTTTTGATCAAAAATATGTTCAAAGCTAAATTCTACTAATTTGTTGATTAAAGCTCTGCAAAAAGCATCTCTTTTTGAAGTATCGGTAACAAATTCACTTATTCTATCGAATAGAGTTACTTTTGCTCCGCCATCTGTTTTAACTGAGAAAATGTCATTATTGGTAATTGCAATATCTCTTAATGTATCATCAAAAAGCTTTGCAAATTCTGCATCATTTTGTTTTTCAAATAAATGAGATATGAAATGCTCTGGTTTTAGACGAGCTGTATCAGCTGATAGTTGAAGTTTGAGCATTTCAAAATCATCCTCGCTTAATGCTTCAATTGCTTTTTCATAATTTTTTGCATTTTTGATATCTTCATCAAGCTGTTTAATTTCAAAGGCAAACTTGTCATTTAGAAATTTATAAAGAAAAACTTGGGTGATAATTTTAAACTCATTACCATCTCCTCCCAATCCATAAGATGAGCAAACACCTTTCAAGGCATCTATCATCTCTTTTGTTTTTTTCTGAAAATCTTGAATTACCATATTTGAATTCCGTTATTAAATTCATTAATATATTCACGCGTCACCAGTTCATTAATGTATTTTGAAGAGTTAGAATCCAGTTTAATCTGCTGATTATTGAATTGTTTTATAACTTTTCTGCCAATCTCAGTACTAAAATAACTTTCGTTGTTTAAAATTTGGGTGTTTTGTAGAACTTGCTCATCAGTTTCTATTTTTACATTATTAAGAGCTTCAAAAATCCTGCGTTCTTGATCCGATATATCTCCTCTTTCTATTAACCTTTTGTGAATTCTTGTATATTTTGGATCATTGCCGTATTTGGCTTTAAGCATCGCATTCTGGCGGTTTAGTTCTTTGATGCGTTCATGAATTTTATTGAGGCTATCTATATTTTGATCCATTTCCTCTTTTGTAACTTCGCTTAAATTTTTCTTTTTAAATAACCTTTCCAATTCTTCCTTGAGAGTAGTGAATTTTGGATCTTGCTGATCAAAGTTGCTTGCTAAAGCTTCTCTTGTTATTCTAAGTGTGTTTTTAAGCTTATCTGCAAGTATCAGCTCTTCTTCTCCAATTTTAGTAAACATAAAAACCATATCCTCTAGGGCAACATTAAGAATGTTGGTTGTATCGCTACCTTTTTCTAAATTTTCTTTAAAATTGAGAAGGTTTAAATGATTGCTGGCCTCATTGTACATCCTGCTTAATTTGCTAAAATCTATTTTTTCTAGCAAATCAAAATGACCAAATAAACGAATTAAATTGTAGAGGCTTTTTGCATCACCTAGTGCTTTTTTAATTGCTTGAACTTGTTGCTTATCTTGAATTTGAGTAATTTGATTAGAGAAATTTTCGATATTATTTGTGTCAAAGCGAAATAGAATATCTTTAATTTGCTCAATTTCTTCTTCTATCTCTTCCTTAGATTTGAACAATCTTGAATAATGCTCCATTTCATCACCAAGCTCTTCTTGCAGCTCATCAAAGTAAGCTTTATTTGTTGCATCAAACTCTTTGCGGATATCAGCAAAATCAACTACATAACCATATCTAAAGTCTTTATATGTTCTATTTACCCTTGTTAGAGCTTGAAGCAGATTATGTTTTTTAATTACACGACCAAGATATAATTTTTTTAACCTCTTAGCGTCAAATCCAGTAAGAAGCATGTTGTAAACGAACAAAAAGTCTATTTTGCCAGCTTTAAAATCCTCAACTTGGTCTTTACGCAAATCTTTTGTGCCAATATCATGAAGAATTAGAGCGGCATTTTTAACTTTATTGTCTTTTGCATCTTTATTTGCGTATTTTGATTCGAAAATATCGTACATCTTTTTAGCTTGATCAGCACTATCACAAATCACCATGCCACCAATAGTATTATCACCAAAGGCTATTCTGCTTTTTTCAAAATCTTCTATTATGTAATCAAGCATTGGTTCAACAAAATTTTGATGAGAATAGATTAATTTTCTATCCAAATCATTCTGCATTACTTCAATTGATTCCAAAGCCTGCTTTAGAAGCATTTTGTAATTTGATTCAATTTCTTCACGAATCAAACGTAAAGTATATCCATCGGCAATAGAGGCATTGTAATAATATTTATGGATATAATTGCCAAATAATGCTTTTGAATTGTAGTCGTTGCCCAGTAAAGGAGTTCCTGTTAAACCAATTTTAATAGCATTAGTGTCTGATTGGCTAAGATTAGCTAAAAAACTTCCTTTCGGATTATAGCTACGATGAACTTCATCAAGGAAATAAACGCGCTGTATATTAACATCATAATCCGCAGCACTGACAACATTTGGATCATCTTCAAATTTTTGTATATTTACTACTGTAATTTCAGCTCTGCCAGAATTGTTATGAATTACGCCAGTTGACTTGATGTCTTTTGCGAATTCATCACGAGAATTAATTTTATGAACAACAAGACCTCTAGCTTTAAATTCACGACTTGCCTGTTCTAATAAATCTATACGATCTACAATGAAGTAGAATTTAGGTACGACTGATTTTCTTTGAAAATAATCAGTTAAATACTTAACATTGTAGTACGATAGAGCGGTTTTTCCGCTTCCTTGAGTATGCCATATAATACCTTTTTTAATACCTTCATCTAACTTCCTTTCAATTGCTTTTGTTGCAAAAATTTGCGGGTAACGCATCACATGCTTTTCTATGCCTTGAGACTCATTAACATACGCAATGGCGTATTTTAGAATGAACGATAATCTTTGTTTGCTAAAAATGGATGTGCAAATTCTATTGGTGGGGGTGTTTGGGTTTTTGTTGGTAATAAATTCTGGACTATGCTTGATTACATTAAGGTTATTATCTTTTAGAACTATATTTTCAATATCATCATCCTCTTCTTTTAAAATTGTGGCTAAGTCTAAATTTTCCTCTTCTCTAAAATAGTTAAATATTGGCTTATTATATGAAGAAGATGCATAAAAAGCACCTTCTATGGGCAGTACAGCCTCATCATCATATTCCATATTATTAGAAAAAACCATCAACTGAGTGATGTTGACAAATTTTTTAAATTTAGGGTTCTGGAATCTTTGATTTATTCTGTTTCTTTCAGCAAGAATACCTTCCTTATTGTTTGGCTTTTTTACTTCTATAAAAACCAATGGCATACCATTGATTAGAAGAGTAATATCAGGACGAAATTCCTCATCCCCATTTTTATAAGTAAGCTCAGTTAAAACATCGAAGCGATTTTTATCAAAATTCTTAAAATCTATAAGCTTAACTCCAGAGCTATCAGACAACTTATCATAAAATACCTTTCCCAGATCATCATTATCTAGTGCTAATTTTGTTTCATCAAAATATCTATTGATTTCTTGCTCATCAATGCCTTCATTAATTTTTGCAATTGACTGCTTAAATATTTCAACGAAAATGTTACTTTCTTCATCCCAAATTACACCATCTTTGGATAGATAATTGTATCCAAGTCTTACAAGGTGCAGAATAGTTGGGATTTTAACTCTAGAATCTTCTGTAAATTTCATTTTAAAATCAGGTTTAATCTAAAAGAGATTATTTTAGTTTAATACCCTAATTTTACAATGAATTTCCCCAACTTACTTATTTGCAGAAATGTTTTGAAGTTAAACGAGCCACATCTCCTCCTGTTCTTGCCAAATCTCAGGTGCTTTTTTAGCAAGAATATCTATTAGCCTTAAATCTCTAGGAGCAGTTCCATTAACAATTGCTTCAACAATTTTTGGTGAAATAAAATTGAGTCGATAAATTTTTGTTACATGGGGAGTTGAGATATTTTCTAATCTAGAAATATCCGCAAGAGATTTAATATCATTTTCTTTATCCTCAATTATGGTCTTCCACTGGTAGGCTTTGGCAAAAGCGTTGATTAATTTTTCATCAAAATTCTTTTTTTGAATTTGACCTTGGGGAACAATCATCATTGCTGCACCACCTCTTTTTCTGATTTTCATTGGCACAAAAATTTGAATAATATTTTCATCAATCTGCCTTTTTATTATTTCTAAATTTTCCATATTTTATCCGTTAATTTCATTGTTAAGTGAGTTCATTCCTTGCTTGTAGATATTAATATTCATGCCATCAGGATTAATGATGATATCCTTGATTAAGAGATTGATAATTCTTGCCTGCTCAGGCGGGAATAATTCATCCCAAACTTTATCGATTTTTTGAAATGATTCGATAATTTGGTTTTGGTTGACGCTTTCTTCTTCATTGTAGCTAATTGTCTGAGAAATTATCTCTGGCTTTTGTAAAATATTTAAAACCTGATCAGTTACTAATTCTTCAGCTTCTTTTGCTGGAATCCTGCCAACTGGGCAATCATCACAATTACCCTTTAGTTTTCCCTGACAAATATAATAACGATATTTTCTACCATTTTTTGAGGTATAGGTTGGAGTCATTTGACTGCCACAAATACCGCAATTCATCATTCCTTTTAAAAGCGGTGCTTGGCTAATCCTACTATTTGGAGTTTGAATTTTGGAAGTTTTATTGGTCAGCAAATCTTGAGCCTTTTGCCAAGTTTCATCATCAATTATTGCTTTGTGCAAGCCATCATAAATATTACCTTTATGATTAATTTTACCGATATAAAGCTCATTGGTTAAAATTCTTCTGACACTGGCTTTGTTAAATTTTTGTCCTTTATGGATTTTGCCACTGCTTGCGATCCAAGTTTTAGTTTTAAATCCCAAATTATTTAACTCTCTAAATGTATCAGTAACAGAGGTGGTTTCAATAAAGGTTTTGAATAAAATTCTGATAATTTTAGCTTCATCTTCGTTAATGATTAATCTTCTATCTTTTAAATCATAGCCTATTGGAATATAGCCTCCCATCCACATACCTTTTTTACAGGAAGCATCAAATTTATCTCTTATTCTTTCACCTGTTAATTCTCGTTCATATTGAGCAAATGATAATAGGACATTAAGCATTAATCGTCCCATTGAGTTGGCTGTGTTAAAACTTTGAGTGACTGCCACAAAGCTAACATTATATTCATCTAGAATTTTGATAATTTCACTAAAATCAGCAAGTGATCTGGTTAGCCTATCAATTTTGTAAACAACAATACAGTCAATTTTTCCTGCCTTAATATCATTAAATAATCTTTTTAACGCTGGCCTTTCTAATGTTCCGCCAGAATATCCTCCATCATCATAATTTTCAGGGATTGGCGTCCATCCTTCATGAGATTGAGATAGGATATAATTTTCTGCTGAGAGTCTTTGAGCATCAAGAGAGTTGAATTCTTGTTCCAATCCTTCCTCACAAGATTTTCTAGTGTAAATTGCGCATCTTTTTTTGGTTTTTGTTTTATCGAAATTATCAATCATATTTAGCTAATTTTAAAAAATTTAAGTCCATTCCATTTAGTTCCAGTAATTACATTGGCTACCCCTGACAGGCTTTTAAATTTCTGCCCTGCGTAAGAGAATCCATCTTTTAGAACTTCGACTTCGTGAGTAATTTCTCCCCATTTTTTGCATATCTTAGTGCCTGGTAATAATTTCTTGGGGGCTATTTTGTTTTTGTGAATTTGATCACCTACTGCCGCTTCTAATAATTTATCTTTGATTTCTTCTTTAAGTCCCCCAAATGCCAGTTCTTGCAGGCGATATGCTATTCTTGGTCGTAAATAATCACGACTAACATGGGTTTTTAGAGGTTTTGGCATTATGTCATTATAAATTGCCTTTAATTCCTCTAAAGATTTACTCTCTAATTCAATAATTTGTTTAACTATAGATTTGCTCATAAGCCTTGTAAATTCAGGTTAATACTGGGTCTATGAACGCTTGCGAGAGAGTTAGAATCAAGTTGTTTCTGCTCTATTTGATGGAGATTTTTGTTATGGAGACGGCAAATGGCAGTTGCTAGAATTTTGCCAATTTCTAACAGGTTATTATTCTTGGCGTTTTCTGCCTCTATGTCGCTATTTTGAAGATAATTTTGTATTGTCATTTGAAGCCATTATTCATTTTCTAAAAATCTATTATTAGAATATGAATTGGCCTTAAAACCACAATGACACTTGATTACCCATATGTTCTAATGTTTACTATGAGGGTAATTTAGCCAAGATATTTTAGGTGAGATTTACATTTATTCTTACAATCAGAGCTACCAAAACCAGGAACAATAATTTCACCACAAGTTTCTTGATTTAAGATACATTCTTCCTTATCAAATTTTTGCACCTCAGTTATTTTGGTATTTTCGTCATTTAGTAAAAAGTCGATATGCCAATGAAGTTTTTTATCAGGAGAATTTGATTGATGCCTTTTGATTCTTTCGTCGATATTTTTCTTTGCTGAACCTGTATAGATGTAATGACCTCTTGGAAAGGTAAATTTGCCAAGTTTTCCTATTTGAATTTCGATATTATCACTGATATGGATGTGAAGTTGGTAGCTCTGCATATTTAACAATCTCGAATAACCTTAGTAACCACTCCCCAAAAATGAAGGTTCTGATCCTCATCCTCAATATCAGGATAATCTTTATTTTCTGAAATTAGTCTGGTTATACCATCCTTTTGGCTAAGCCTTTTTACAACTGCTCCATTATTAATAGATGCAACAATAATATCGCCATCAAGAGCTTCTCTTTTTCTATTAACTAACAGTAGATCTTCTGGTAAAATCCCAGCATCTTTCATTGAATAACCTGATACTTTAACA
The DNA here is from genome assembly GCA_965658435.1 of Rickettsiales bacterium. Lineage (GTDB taxonomy): Bacteria > Pseudomonadota > Alphaproteobacteria > Rickettsiales > JABIRX01 > JADHLN01. The sequence continues at coordinate 9,219 of CBFHSE010000046.1, forward strand.
AGAAAATAATCTTCTGGATTACTAATGATAAGATTATCATTTAGTTTATACATTTCGTGATCATCGCTATCTGTTAGCATCGGATTACCAGCTTCAACTGACATGTTGTATAATGGTACAGATATATTTTTGCTCTTAGCATATTTTATAATTTCATCGACCATACCTATAGGCACTCTGATAGCTTTGGTCTTGACTCCAAACTTTCCCTGACCTTTTGGCCTTCCTGCTCCTGGCTTTGCTCCACCTCTTGGCATAATTTAAAAAATATAATAAAAATTTCTTTCAAAAAAGAATAGTGTACATTATTCTAAGAAGCAATCCTTTCTTCTATTTTTATTATTTTTAGTGGTGATGAATTCTCAAAATTTTAAGAAAAAATACTATTATGATTTAGAAAAATTCTTAGAACCCTGCGACTTCCCCACTGATCCTGAAGATAAGATAGAAAAGGTAAAATTGCTAATGATAAAATTAAAACCCACTAACAATAAATGTTGCTTAACCCTTGCTGTAAATGAGGAATATCAAGAATCGGTTTATGAAATAGCTCATGATTGGTTTGACACTCATAATCCTTTTGAAGGTGGCTTTATTGTTTATCAAATAAAGCTGGTTATCAAATTTTATTCAAAGGAGTTGTTGCCAGTTATCATATCACATCCTTGTCATTGCAATTTGACCCAATTTAGTGAGTTAGAACAACAAATTATCATCAAATATTTGAAGAGATGGGGTTTGATTGAGGAATATTAAAGGAGTTAATAATAATTTAAAATATGACATTACATGGCAAACAGATACCACGAAATAGTTTTAATTTTATCTCAAGAATTTGTGAGCAAAAAGAACCTATAATATCGCATAGCTTAATTCCTTATTTTAGAAAACATGGTTGTGATAAATTAATGGAGCTTGGATTTTTTAGCCAAATTGAAAATAGCAAAACTTTTTCCAATCAAGATGGTGATGATTTTTTGGTTCATTTTAATAATGATAATTTTGGCTATTATCAAAATAAGGTTTGGCATCAAATTGATTGTAATAGCATCAAGCAATATCGGTTAAATATAAAATTACTGATTTTGGTAATAGCCAGAGATCTTGAGATATTTTCTGAATCAGAAGAAATTGTAAAAAATCATTTTTGGAAAATAGGATCACTAACAACTAAGATTCCAATATTTTTTGCCAGAAGAATTCATCATAGTGACATTTTTAACAGAATTGATCAATCTTTAACAAACAGATC
>CBFHSE010000047.1:0-7457 GCA_965658435.1 Rickettsiales bacterium
ATCAATTTATAAATAAAGAGACACTCCGTTTTTACTCTTGATTTATAAATTAATAAACTGGAGGTGTGCAAAGCTCACTTTGCGAACCATTATCCTAATTTGCCGATGTAGAGAATACAAGGGCTAAATGAGGTTTTGGGTCGTCCTAAAAATTTCGAACTTTTGTGCTCGTTGAGGCAAACAACGCCTTTTGCGAACTTTTGAGCCAAAAAAAGCCGTGGGTTCGAATCCCAATCAAATTAGTGATAAATATTTACTTCCAGACTTTTAGAGTTTAAATTGTTGACTATGAATTATTATCAAATTTAAAAATAGTAGAAAATAAATTATGAGTCTAAATGTAGTTGTAACTGGAGCTAATCGAGGAATAGGATTGTCATTTTGCAAATATTTTAGCGGTCTTGGTCATAATGTTTATGGCGTTTGTAGAAAGTCATCTCCTGAGCTAGAAAAAGTTGCCACCACTATTATAGAGGATATTGATATCGGTAATCCAGATTCTTGCAACTCATTATTCGAGAAATTATCTGAAGTAAAAATTGATTTATTAATCAATAATGCTGGAATTTTATTAAATGAAACTTTAGGGCAAATAGATTTCGATTCTATTGAAAAGCAATTTCAGATAAATGCATTAGGAGCTTTACGCATAACAGAAGGATTAATTAACAATCTTCATCAAAATTCTAAAATTGCAATTATTACCAGTAGAATGGGCTCAATTGCTGATAATGGAAGTGGAGGCAGATATGGATATAGAATGTCAAAAGCAGCTCTCAATGCTGCTGGAAAATCCTTAGCTGTAGATTTAGAGCCAAAAGGAGTCAGTGTAGGAATATTTCATCCAGGTCTAGTATCAACTGATATGATCGGTGGAAATGGAGATATATCTCCAGATGTGGCCGCAACAAGAATAGCAGGATTAATAGATAAATTAACTATTTCCAATAGCGGAACATTCTGGCATTCAAATGGTGAGATCTTGCCTTGGTAATGTAATCTAATTTCTTTCTACCAACTCAACCAAAATCCTTCCTTTCTCACCCTCAAATCTAATACCCTCATCTTCAAAAACACCAACCACTTTTTGCATCGTTTCAATTCTTAAATTTCTAGCACCCCTTTCAAAATCGCCAATCGTTGATTTGGTGATTCCAGCTCTTTTACACAACTCCTCCTGATTCCAGTCCAGAAGCATTCTGGCAGCTTTACACTGTTTGTAATTTATTATTATATTCATGCTCTATTAACTTGATAAGTCAGTCTTTTAATATTATTATACAGTTGTTTAGTATTGATACTAATTTCTTGGATATGGTTATTATAAAATAATCATTTAATTTCACAATCTTAAATTTTCTTCAATTATGTTTACAAAAATAGATAAAAATCTGGATAAGGTCAACCAGGTTAAAAGTTTGGCATTTTCAATTGCTCACGAAACTAGAAACCCTCTTGCGGGGATTAAAGGTTGCTGTGAGTTGATGAAAGATAATTTGAATCAGTTAATTGAGTATATTGATTTGATTTATGATTCCTCGAGTCAGGGCTTGGCAATGATTGATATGATTTTGAATAATATTAGGGATGGTAATATTGATAAAAGTAATTTTATTGATCTATCAATTTCAGATACGGTTAAAAAAGCAATTAGGCAATATTCTTATAAAAATGAAGATGAGAAAGATTTGATTAGCTTTGATCTGGAACAAGATTTCATTTTTAAAGGTGATGAAAATATGATGATTTTTGTCATTTATAATCTTCTTAAAAATGCCCTTCATTATCAGGTTAAAATTGAGATCGGAACTGAAGCGAAATCTGACGGCAATTATCTATATTTTAAAGATTATGGCCCTGGAATTGAATCTGATAAATTAGAGTTAATTTTTGAGAGCTTTTTTACCTCTGGCAAAAAAGATGGAACTGGACTTGGCTTACCATTTTGCAGGCGAATAATGACGGCTTTTGACGGAGAAATTATTTGTAAATCTGAGATGGAAAAAGGAACAGAATTTGAGATAAAATTTCCAAACTAAAAATATTCAAAAAATTATCTTCAAACAAGTTGATTTCAACTCTGTTCAGAGCGTTCATGAAGGTAAGGCTAGCAAGCCATTATAACCATTTAGTAGGTAAAAAATGAACGATAAAACCACTTTACAAAACCACCTTGAATCATTCAAATTTCAGATAAAAGAAGTAAATGAATCCCTCTATAAAATTGAATCTGAATTTGAAAAAGAAAAAGCCAAAATTGAGCAGTTAAGACACTCATTTTTTGTGGTGGTAAAATTAATAAATTCCGAGCTGATAAATTCTTTTGATAGAATAGAAGATTTTTTAAAAGAAAACAATTATCCTAAAAATAAGTAATACTCATGTTATTTAATTTTTTTAACTAACATAAATGCTAACTTATTTTATTTAATGAATTTTTTAAAAAATTGACGCTGCAAATTAAATTATCAAAAACAGATTTTACCAAAGGAAAGCAATGCACAAAAGCATTGTGGCTAAATTATTATGAGCCAGACTTAAAACCTGATCTTGATAATAAAACCAGAAATATTTTAGAAACTGGTGAGGAAATAAATGATTTAGCAAGAAGCTATTTTAAAGATGGAGTCAATGCCACAATTGATAATTATTTTGATATTTTTAAAGCCCAAGATTTTACCAAGGAATTAATCTCTCAAAATCACCAAATCATATTTGAAGCAACGGCAATTGAGAGTTCTGATAATTCTCATGCTCGAATTGATATTTTGCAAAAAAATGAAGATGGGACAAGTTGGAATTTAATTGAAGTCAAAGGCTCTACTAAAGCAGAAAAATATCATATTGATGATCTAGCCTTCCAATATCATATTTTTACTAAGTCAGGATTTAAAATTGATAAATGCCTACTAATGCTAATCAATAATGAATATCGCTTAAAAGGAGAAATAAATCCTCAAGAATTCTTTAAATTTGAGGATATCACCGATCAGGTTTTAGAAAAACAAAATGAAGTTGAAGCTAAAAAGCAGGAATTAATCAAAATCTTAAATAATCAAAATCAGCCAAATATTATAATCGGCGATAAATGTTTTAAGCCTTTTGATTGTGAATATCAAAAACATTGCTGGCAAAATATTCCTGATTATTCAATCTTTAATGTTTGTCACAGAAAAACAACTGCCGAGAGAATTGCTGATGAAATTAACTCTTATGATGTTAATGATATTGATGTAAATGATTATGAAAAAGGCATTAAAGAATTAGACATTATTTGCCATCAAGAAAATAGAACTCACATTGATAAAGCAAAATTAAGCGAATTTTTATCTACCCTAAAATATCCGCTCTATTTCCTTGATTATGAATCATTTAGCCTAGCAATTCCAATCTTGCAAAATACTAGACCCTATCAGCAAATTCCTTTTCAGTTCTCACTTCATATTCGAGACAAGCCAAATGGTGAATTAAAGCATTTTGAATTTTTACACCAAAATAATAGCGATCCCAGAAAAGATCCTAGGGAAGATTTTATTCAAAATCTAATCAAATATTGCCAAGATAATGGTTCAATCATCGTTTATAACCAAACATTTGAAAAACTAAGGAATAAAGAGTTGGCCGAAGATTTTTCAAAATATTCAGATCAATTATTAAGCTTAAATGATCGAATTATTGATTTAATGATCCCTTTTCAAAAAAAGTGGATATACAGCCCAAAACAACAAAGCTCCAACTCAATCAAAAAAGTCCTACCTGCATTTACTGACCTAAATTACCAAGATCTAGAAATTAAAAGTGGTGGCGATGCTATGGATATTTATGCTGATTTCATCAAAGGCAAAACAAGCCTTGAAACTAACTTAGTCAAAAACCTACTCGAATATTGCAAATTGGATACTTATGCCATGGTTAAGCTACTTGAAGAGCTGTCCAATTTTGTCAAAAAATAGAAAACAAAAACAGATTTTTATTTTCTCTTGTTTTCTATCTAATTCTCTCTTATTCTATTACTTTTTAAATCAAACTAACAAGGCACTGTCTTCTATTATGGCAAAAAAAGACGATATAATGACAATTAAGGAATTGGCTAACTATTTAAAAATTGCAGAAAAATCTGCCTATCGCTTTGCGTCAGAAAAGAAAATACCAGGTTTTCAAATCGGCAATGCTTGGCGATTTAGTAAAAAGGAAATTGATGCCTGGATAGAAAAAGAAAGTAAAACTAAAGACAAATAATATGGCTAAACAAAAGAAGCAAAAAGCAATTGAAGAAACATTATGGGAATCGGCTAATAAATTGCGTGGAAGTGTTGAGCCATCAGAGTATAAGCATATTGTTTTGAGTTTGATTTTCCTAAAATTTATTAGTGATAAATTTGAAGAACGAAAACAAGAATTAATAGATGAAGGGAAAGGCGATTATGTAGATATGGTTGAATTCTACACTATGAAAAATGTCTTTTATTTGCCAGAAGAATCTCGTTGGAGCTTCATAAAACAAAATGCTAAGCAAGGTGATATTGCGGTTAAAATAGACACTGCTCTTTTTACAATCGAAAAAAATAACAAGGCTTTAAAAGGTGCCTTACCTGACAATTATTTTTCTCGTATTGGGCTTGATAATAGCAAGCTTTCCGCCCTTATAGACACAATCAATAACATCAATACTCTGCAAGATAAAGAGCAGGATATTGTTGGACGAGTTTATGAATATTTCTTAAGTAAATTTGCGTTAGCTGAAGGAAAAGGAAAAGGTGAATTCTATACCCCAAAAAGCATAGTTAATCTAATTGCTGAGATGATAGAGCCTTACAAAGGCAAAATATACGATCCTTGTTGCGGAAGTGGTGGTATGTTTGTGCAATCAATGAAATTTGTCGAAAATCACCAAGGGAATAAAAAAGACATTTCCATCTATGGCCAGGAATATACTGGAGCAACTTACAAGCTAGCAAAGATGAATTTGGCTATTAGAGGAATTGCGGCAAATTTAGGAGATGTTGCTGCCGATACCTTCTTCAAAGATCAACATCCTGATTTAAAAGCTGATTACATAATGGCAAACCCACCTTTTAATCAAAAGGACTGGCGTGCCACAGATGAATTAACGAATGATCCTCGCTTTGCTGGATATGATGTGCCACCAACTAGCAACGCCAATTATGGTTGGATTTTGCATATGGCATCAAAGCTTTCAGAAAATGGGGTGGCCGGATTTATTCTTGCCAATGGCGCTTTGTCGGGAAATGGAACGGAAAAAGAAATTCGCCAGAAAATGATAGAGAATAATCTTGTTGAAGCAGTCATTGTTCTGCCGATGAAAATGTTTTATACCACTGATATTAGCGTTACTCTATGGATTTTAAATAAAAATAAGAAGGCACACAAAATTCAACATGGTGACATAAATCGTCATTATCGTGAACGAGAGAATGAGGTTTTATTTATGGACTTAAGAAAAATAGGAGAGCCTTTTGAAAAGAAATTTATCCAATTCTCATCAAAAAATATTCAAGGCATAACAAAAACATATCACACTTGGCAACAAGAAATTGCTAAAGATGAATATAAAAATATTCCTGAATATTGTTACTCAGCAAATATTGATGAAATAAAAACTAAAGATTTTTCACTTGTCCCGAGTAAATATATCGAATTTATCAATCGTGATGAAAATATTGATTTTGACAAGAAAATGAAGGAGCTGCAAAATGAATTTACTAATTTACTAGACCAAGAAGAGAGTTCGAAACAAGATTTATTGAATGTATTTAAAGAGCTGGGATATGAGATTAAATTATAAGAAGCTTGGAAAATATATTCAACCAGTCAGCTCAAGAAACAAAGAGCTTAAGGTAACAAATTTGCAAGGCATAAACATTAATAAGAAATTTATGCCATCGGTTGCAAATATTAATGGAGTGGATCTATCAAAATATAAGATTGTTTCAAAGAACCAATTTGCATTCAACCCTATGCACGTTGGAAGAGATGAAATCTTGCCCATTAGTATGCTAGAATCAGATATTCCGGTAATAGTATCACCAGCATACGCTGTTTTTGAAATTAAAGATACCAGCGAACTTCTGCCAGAATATCTTATGATGTGGTGCAGTAGACCAGAGTTTGATCGTAATGCTTGGTTTACAACTGATAGCAGTGTTAGAGGAGGCTTTAGTTGGTCAGATTTCTGTAGCATGGAACTCCCAGTTCCTTCAATTGAAAAACAAAGAGAAATTGTCAAAGAATATAATATAATTTCGAACCGCATTAAATTAAACGAAACCCTTAATCAAAAATTAGAAGAAACGGCTCAGACAATTTACAAACATTGGTTTGTGGATTTTGAATTTCCAATTTCAAAAGAATATGCAGAAGAAATTGGTAAGCCAGAACTTGAAGGAAAGCAATATAAATCAAGTGGTGGTGAGATGATTTATTGTGAGGAATTGGATCAGGAAATTCCGAAGGGATGGAAATTGGATAATCTTGAATATGTTATTGAAATTCATGACTCTAAAAGAATACCGCTTTCTGGCTTCGAGAGATCTAACATGCAAAAAAAATACCCATACTACGGAGCTGCCTCTTTAATGGACTATGTAGAAGATTATATTTTTGATGGAGATTATATACTCCTAGGTGAAGACGGAACTGTAATAAATAAAGATGGGACACCTGTCTTACAATATGTTTGGGGGAAGTTTTGGGTTAACAATCACGCACATATTCTTTCAGCAAAAAAAGAGTATAATATAAATAGTCTATACCTTCTTCTAAAAAACACCAAAATCGGTCATATTATAACTGGGGGAGTTCAATTAAAAATAAGCCAAACAAACCTAAAAAAGGTTAGGATATTAACTCCCAGAGCAGTTCTGGTAAAAAATTTTAACATAAAGATTGATCTGATTTTTTCTAAAAAAAGAAACATTATGGAACAAATAGAATTAAGTCTCAATCTTATTGACATACTCCATTCAAAAATGACAAAAGTATCATGACAAAATTCACAGAAGAAAAACTAGAATTAGCAATTATTGATCTTTTACAGAAGGAAGGCTTTAAACATTTTGTTGGCAATGATATTGCTCGTAGTTCAAATTCTGATGTTTTAATCAAAGATGATCTGATTTCCTTTTTAAAAAAAAGATATAACGAGGATGGCATCACGCAAAATGAAATTGAATCCATTATCCGCAAATTAGAAGTTTTTCCTCATTCTGACCTTTATGAAAGCAATAAAGAAATTATTAAATTAATTTCTAATGGGTTTTTGTTAAAAAGAGAAGATAGATCGCAAAAGGACTTATTCATTGAATTAATCGATTTTTCGAAAGACCAACAAAACAATTATAAAATAGTCAATCAGCTAGAAATTTATGGTTATGAAAAACGCATACCTGATGGAATTTTATATATTAATGGCCTGCCATTAGTTGTTTTTGAATTTA
>CBFHSE010000048.1:0-7255 GCA_965658435.1 Rickettsiales bacterium
TGTAAAAGCACCTTTGGCTGCAAGAAATTTTAAGCCTGGGCAATTTTATCGTTTGCAGAATTTTGAATCTGAAGCAATTTCTAAAAATAATAAAATATTAGCAACTGAACCTCTTGCCCTTACTGGTGCATGGGTTGATAAAGAAAAAGGCTTAGTGTCAGTTATAATTTTGTTAATGGGAGGGTCTTCCAATTTTTGTCCATATTTAAAAAAAGATGAAAAAATTATCTTAATGGGCCCTACAGGTTCTCCTACTAAAATTTTAGCTAATAAAAATATTATGCTAGTTGGGGGTGGTTTAGGAAATGCTGTTTTATTTTCTATTGGCAAGGCATTTAGAGATGCTGGGTCTAAAGTTTTATATTTTGCGGGATATAAAAAAGGTCAGGATCGTTATAAAATAAAAGAAATTGAGGCAGCAGCTGATCAGGTTATTTGGGCATGTGATGAAAATATTATTTTTAAAGATGTAAGAAAGGGAGACGGTTTTTTTATTGGTAATATTGTTGAGGCAATAAAAGCTTATTATGATGGTGATATTGCTAAAAAAATTATGGATATTAATGCTCTTGATCAAATTATTGCAATTGGAAGTGATAAGATGATGGCAGCTATTAAAAATTTAAGAAATGATTTGCTTAAGAATAATTCAGTTGAAATGATAGCAAGCGTTAATTCACCAATGCAATGCATGATGAAAGAAATTTGTGCTCAATGTTTGCAAAAACATATTGATCAGGAAACAGGTGAGGAATATTTTGTTTATTCATGTGCAAATCAAGATCAAAATATGGATAGGGTGGATTTTTCTCATTTAGACCAGCGTTTAAGTTTGAATTCTTTGCAGGAAAAATTTAGTAAAGCTATAATTAAAAATCTAGGTGCATAAAGTAAGTTTAATTAATAAAGATGATCAGCTAATTTTAAAAGATTTTGCAAATGGTCTTGAAATGGAGATAGATTTTGTAAAGCAAATAAAATCGCTAAGAGCAAAAAAATTGGCAGGTGAGAATTTATTAAAAGCTATTGGGAAAAAAAATAAAAATCTAAAAATTTATGATTTAACAGCAGGCTTAGGTAGGGATTCTTTGCTGATGGCCTTGGCTGGTTATGATGTGGTTTTGGTAGAGCAAAATAAGTTGATTTTTCAGATGTTAAATCATGCTTACAAAAAATTATCAAAGGAAGATAGCTTGTTAGCAAAGAAAATAAGCTTGATTAATGAGGATAATTATAAGTTTGTTAAAAATATATCAGTGAATAAAGATATATTGTTTTATTTAGACCCTATGTTTGCTGCAAGAGTGAAAACTGCAAAAGTAAAAAAAGAAATGCAGATAATGCAACAAATATGTGAAAAATCTGACAATTTAGAGGGGTTGATTAATTTATGTTTAACTAAAGCTTCTCTTGTTTTAAAGAGGCCAAAATTTGCAAGTGATGCAATAAATATAAAGCCTCATCATATTATTTTTGGTAATAAAATTAATTTTATAGTTTTCAAACCTTAAATTTTATGATATTATTTTCCTTTAACAAGAAAAAGGTAGAATTATGAGAAGAAAGAAAATATTCATAATGGGTAGCTTGAGAACTATTTATGAGGAAAAATCAGCTGAATTTCTTGAACCGGCTCCTTTAGATTCGTCTTCTGAAGAATCTGAAAATGATAATTTTCAAGGATTTGCTCCCCAAACAAAAATAAAAGAAGAAGTTATAGAATGTGGTTCTTTTTTCTCTTCGTTAATTGGTGCTTTTGCTTTTGCTGTAAGACATCAATCTGGTTCAGGCAGATCTGCTTGAATATATATGTTTATAAGTAGCTACACAAGCACTAGTTTCTAAAGATGGTGGTGTTTTTTTTTAGTGAAGACATGGTTAAAGCTATGATACAGTAAAATAAAAAATTGCCAAAATATTAAAATAAATAATCTATTTACAAATTAAATTAGCTTTTATAATTTGCTTTATTGGAAGTTATGAATGAGGTTTTAATGAAATATCATCTTTCTCAAAGAATTATCCATTGGTTTATGGCTTTACTGATTATTTCTTTGTTATTTATAGGCTTTATTATGCATGATTTGCAAAATGAAACGCGATATGTTGTTTATAATTTGCATAAATCATTTGGAATTTTAGTTTTAATCTTTTTATTTTTTAGAGTCGTTGCAAGATTGAAATATAGAGCTCCAGCAATGTCTAGAAAATTTAAAAAATGGGAGATTAATCTTAGTAAATCCATGCATTTTTTATTTTATATTTTCATGTTTTTAATGCCTTTATCTGGATGGTTAATGTCAAATGCAAAAGGTTATGGAGTTAAATTATTTGGACTTAATATGCCCTTTATTGTAGGAAAAAATAAATTTATTGGAGATATTGCCCATGATATGCATGGAATTATAGCATGGATTTTAGTAGTGATGATTATTTTGCATATATTAGCTATTATTAAGCATTATTTAATTGATAAAGAAAATATTTTGACTAGAATCAGTTGACTAGTTATGTAAAGCTAATTAACTTGAATTTTTTGGTTTATTATGAATTTTCCTATCACTAATGCTGGTTTTCTAAGAATGAAAGCAGAAATAGAAAATCTTAAATCTGTGCAAAGGCCTGCTATTATAAAAGCTATAGCTGAAGCAAGAGAGCATGGTGATTTAAAAGAAAATGCAGAATATCACTCCGCTAGAGAAAAACAGAGTTTTATTGAAGGAAGAATTTTGGATCTTGAAGATAAATTGGCGCGTGCGCAGATTGTTGATCCTAATAAGATTACTGATTCTAAAATTAGGTTTGCAGCTACTGTTAGCCTTTTTAATTTAGATAGTGAAAAAGAAGAAAAATATCAGCTAGTTAGTGAATATGAGGCTGATTTAAATAATGGTTTAATTTCTATGACCTCTCCAATTGCTAGAGGCTTAATTGGTAAAGAAGAGGGGGATGAAATAGAAATTACAATTCCTATGGGTAAAAAAACCTATGAAATCACTAAGGTGGAATATAAATAATTAATTTTTTAGAGGAAAAATGGTTTTAGAAGTTAAAGATGATAATTTTGCAGTTGAAGTTTTGCAATCAGATATACCTGTCTTGGTAGATTTTTGGGCTAGTTGGTGTGCTCCATGTAAGCAATTAAACCCTGTTATTAATGAGTTGGCTGAAAAATATGCAACTCGTTTAAAAATTGTTAAAGTTAATATTGAAGATAGTCCTGAAGTTCCTACTAAATATGAGGTTAGGGGTATACCTAACTTGATATTATTTAAAGATGGTAAAGTTATTGATAGTAAAGTTGGTGCTTTACCTGTTGCCGCACTTAGCCAATGGCTTGATAATTATTTGGCTTAGTTATGCAAGATTTTTCTTCATTTTATAAAAGTGAAAAAAAATCTTTAGAATTATTAAGGAAGGTTCGTGATAAGTTTATATATGAGTTAGATTTTATCCCTTTAATGGCTTTTGAAATTGAATTTTTTTTATTGTCAGACCTAGCCTATTTTGAATTATCTGAGAAAGATAGTAAAACACTTCGCGATTCTATTAAAGATGTGGCAAGAAACCATGGTGTTATAATTCATAACTGCATTGAAGAGTTTGGAAATATGCAGTTTGAAGTGGATTTAAAACATAGTGATGACTTAGTGCAATTAACTAAAGATGTAAAAAAGTTAAAAAAAATTATTGAAAATATTTCAGCTAATTATAATTTAACTAGTAATTTTGCAGCTAAACCCCTAAGTGATGATGATGTGGGAAGTGGAATGCATGTTCATTTATCGTTAAATAACTCTAAAGGTAAAAATATTTTCTCTGGTGGTGAGATTAGAGATAATGTTTTTTTGCAAAATGCAATAGCTGGCGTTTTAGCTCTTCTTCCTCAAACTATGCCTTTTTTTACTATAAATGATCAAGATTTTAAGCGCTATACAGCAATGTTTGATCTTAATAAGGAGCAGCTTAGATATAAACCTAGAGCAACTAATGCTCCTATTAATATTAGTTGGGGCGTTAATAATAGAACAACGGCTATAAGGGTTGTTAGTCATCATGATGAAGATAATTACCGAAGAATTGAGCATAGAGTTCCTTCTGCAATGGCGGATCCAGCTTTGGCTTTGGTCGGGGTGCTCTTAGGTGTATATTATGGTTTTAAAAATAAGTTAGAATTTCCTGCTCCTGTTTGGGGTAATGCTTTTGATCCTCAATATGTTTTAGAGGCTTTGCCTGCGAATTATGAGGAAGGATTGAATTGTTTTAAAAATTCATTTGCTGAAAAAACCATAAAAAAATTAATGTCATAATTTTCTAATAAAAAAATAAATGCTTGCTAATTACCTCTCTTGAGGTGTATCATGAAATTAGTTCTCATATCCCACCCTAAGTTTAGCGGAAAGACCTAGTGTTTTTCCGCTTTTTTTTTAAAATAATTAATGTAGCTTTGTGAGTGTTATGGTTAGAATTAGAGTTATTTTATTAATAATTGGTTATTTGCTTTCGTTTTTGGGGGCTTCTATGTTTGTTCCTTTAATTGCTGATTATTTTGCCAATAATTATAATTGGCAAGCTTTTGCTACTTCAATTTTTTTTACAATTTTTATAGGTGTTAGTTTAATACTTACTTGTAGACAAAATAGAATTAAAGATATTTCTATTAAGGAAGCTTTTTTGCTCACTTCTTTAAGCTGGATCGTTCTAGTTTTATTTGCTTCATTGCCTTTTTACCTTTCTGAGCTGAATTTGACATATACAAACTCTTTTTTTGAGTCTATGTCTGGTTTGACTACTACAGGAGCTACAATAATTGCCGATTTAGATGAATGTTCAGCAGGCATATTAATTTGGAGGGCAATGTTAGAATGGTTTGGTGGGATTGGAATTATTGTTATGGCAATCGCAGTTTTACCATTTTTACGAATTGGTGGTATGCAGCTTTTTAGAACTGAATCTTCTGATAAAAGTGATAAGATTTTACCAAGAACAAAACAATTTAGTATTATTATTGGTCTTATTTATTTGAGTTTAACTATTATTTGTTCAACAAGTTATTTCTTAGCTGGTATGAATTTATTTGATGCTATTTTACATGCTATGACTACAGTTTCAACTGGAGGATTTTCTACTAAAAATGAATCTATTGGTTTTTTTGATTCTTTTTCAATAGAGATTATAGCTATGATTTTTATTGTGATTTGTTCTATTCCTTTTCCGATTCATATAAAAATAATGCGTGGAGAGATAGTAAATATATTTAAAGATAATCAGGTGAGAGGTTTTTTTATATTGTTAATTATGACAATTTTACTAGCGACTTATTGGTTGGTTATGCAATTTGGCTATGATTATAAGGTGGCATTGCGCTTGGCTTCCTTTAATGTAACTGCAATTTTAACAACAACTGGATTTGCTTCAGATAATTATTATCTATGGGGTGATTTTATTATTACTTTGATGTTTTTGATAAGTGTTGTTGGAGGTTGTACTGGTTCTACAACTGGAGGAATAAAAATATTTCGTTTTCAAATTTTATATTACACAGCAAAATATCAAATTTTTAAATTAATTAACCCACATGGTATTTATAGATTTCAATATAATAAACATTCTGTTTCTGATGGAGTTAGTGCTGCCGTTATGAGTTTTTTTATTTTCTTTTGTTTATGTTTTGTAATAATATCTTTGTTGCTTTCTTTTTCTGGGCTTGATTATATTACTAGTATCAGTGGAGCTGCAGCTGCTGTTGCGAATGTTGGTCCGGGGCTTGGCGATATCATCGGGCCTTCTGGAAATTATGAAACTGTTAATAATTTTGCAAAATGGGTTTTAGCTACTGGTATGCTAATTGGTAGATTGGAAATTTTTACTATATTTGTTTTATTTTCTCGGAATTTTTGGAAAGATTGATATGCGCTATATTATTTTTATTTTTTTTTTATTTAATATAAATTTTGCTTTAGCTGATCAAGATTATCATAAGAATGCTAAGGTAACTTTAAAATTTGCTAAATATTCTAAGGAGGAAATTTTATTTGCTGTTAATTTTGATCTTGCACCTGGATGGAAGATATATGATAATAAACAATATTCTTTGGGATTTCCAACTGAAATATCATTAATTGAAAAAAATAATTTAAATGATGTTAAGGTTTTTTTTCCTAAGCCAAAAAGATTTTTTGAATATGATGAATATGAAACTTTTGGTTATGAGAATCAGGCTTTGATGGTTGTTAAAGCTAAAGCAATTAATAATAATGAGATAGTTAGCGCAAAATTAAAAATTAATTATGCATTATGCAATAATATATGTATTGCGCGTGAGGATTATATAAATTTTTCAGCTAAACCTGGTCAGTTAAATAAGGATAATCATCAATTGATTCAAGAAGCATTAAAATCTTATGAAGAGGGAATATTATATAATGTTTGGCTATATTTAATTGCCGGGGTAATTGCTGGTTTTACTCTAAACTTTATGCCTTGTATTTTACCGGTTTTATTTTTAAAAATTTTTAATTTACTTAATGCTGCCAAATATAATACCCTAAAAATAAGAAAAACAGCTTTTGCATCTATTTTAGGTATATTTTTTACTTTTCTTATATTTTCCTTGGTAATTATTTTATTGCAGTTTCTTGGGAAAAATATTGGCTGGGGTTTGCATTTTCAGCAACCTATATTCGTTGTTTTTTTAATGTTTTTAATTGTGATTTTTGCGGCAAGTATTTTTGATCATATAGTTATTGATATTCCTAATTTTTTGAAAGATAAATTGATAAAGTTTAAGATAAAAGATCATTTTTTCTTAAAAGAGTTCTTTTCAGCAATTTTAGCAGTGATTTTAGCAACACCTTGTTCGGCTCCTTTTTTAGGTACTGCTATGATTTTTGCATTTAATGGAAGTTATTTAAATTGTCTTATGATTTTTATGTCTATTGCGTTTGGATTTTCTCTTCCTTATTTTGCTTTGTTAATAAAACCAGAAATTTTGAATCTGCTTCCTAAGCCTGGTATATGGATGGTTAAGTTAAAAAATATTATGGGTTCTTTTTTAATATTAACGATTATATGGCTTACTTATATTTTGATCTCTCAAATAGGTTTTTTGGCCGCAATGATTATTTTGTTGCAAATATTTGTAATATTTAAATTTTTAAAATTTAAAAAATCTCTGCTTAGTTTTTTTGGTTTCAAGATTTTTTGTTTTTTGGTAATACTTAATGTTTCTTTGATGTTCTTTATTGTTCCTATA
>CBFHSE010000049.1:0-6740 GCA_965658435.1 Rickettsiales bacterium
TAAATCACTTAACCTTCCAGAATATTATAGTTACGATTCCTGGGGTAATAAAATCAAATATAATATTGATATAGATGCATTAATTAACAAAGATGCAAGTAAAGTATTTTTGTTTCTTCAATCTGCTGCAAACATAAAAAATAGAAAAGCTATTAAGATTTCAGAAGTGATAACTATCTCTCAATTTATAAATTCTATCAATATATTTGATAATTACGCTAAAAATTTTTGTAAATTATGGAAGGTTTTAAAATCTCGTATTTTAGATTGTAACTATTTAAACAATAAAGTTAATAAAATATGTTTATAGATGAGAGAGGTTTTTCACTTTTAGAATTGATAATTATAATTACAATTTCAGCGTTATTATATCAAATGATTCATAGCATTTATAAAGAATTATTTGACATAAAAATCAAAAATGAATCATTAGAATCTATAATAAAAATTGAAATAGATATTATAAATAAATTTAAAAGAGATCAAAAATTACCATATCCTAAAAATATAGCTTTAGACAAAAATGACGAATGTAAAGAATATGAAGGTCTAATCAAAGAAGGTGTATATTATAAGGTTAGAGGACAGCCATATTGTAAGAATATCAAGCCAGATAGTGAAATAGTTACTTTAGACAATAAAATACATAAAATTTTTATAAGTAAATCACATCTTTTAAGAAGGGCTGGAGTTAATTTAGAAAATGATAAATGCTTGTGTAATTTTGGTGAAATTCATAAAAATCTTGTAAATTATGCCAATCAAATTTGCAGCATATAAACAAGCTTTTTCTTTAATAGAAATATCATTTTTAATTATAATAATTGGAATAATATTGAGTTTAAATCTCGAATATACAGAATATATAGGGCATAAATATAATATTGATAATACATACAGAAAATTAAAAAGAATCAAGAATAATTTAATTGCTTCTAATCACAAAAATGACTTAAAAGAATTTATTAAAAATAAATATTTTTATACAAAAGATCTAATAATTGCAGATATTAATTATGAAAATTTAAATTTAACTGAATATGACGTAATTGATGCCTGGAATAACAAGATATTAATAGCTTTTAGAGATAGTATAAGGCAAGATATTACTCTTAAAAAACTATGTAACTTAGATTTTGGAAATCTATCTTTTGCAATAAAAAATGACGATATAATCATCGGTAATTTAGCAAATAAATGCAATAATAGGGAATTAAATATCTACCATAATCTAGAAGTAAGTTATGACAGATTAGCTAGAGAAAATATTGTTAAATTTAATGATCATAACAATATTAAAATTGTCAATTTAGATGTTTTTCAAATTACATTATATGTAAATTTTGCTCTTCAAAATGCAAATAAACAATTAATTTATCTTTTAAAATATGCTAATAATGAAGAATGTTTAATTTACGAGGATAATAAACTTTGCTATCGAATATCATTCGGGAGTCATCATAAAAAACATTGTTTTAAAGAATATATAAATCCCAAAGAAAATATATCACTTGCTATCACAAGATCACCATTTAGAATTGAAAATATACACATCAATAATCAAGAGTTTAAAGCTCAAAGCTTAACCTTTGCTTTATCTGATTTAGAATATTTGCAAATAGGAGGTAATCACAAAAATATGAAAGGTTTTAATGGAATTATTAATCAAATTATAATAAGCGAACAAGATTTTGATAAATCTATATATACTTATCTAATCAACAGATGGTCAGATGAAAAAAAATTAAAAATTATAGATTTAGATAATGATAATATTCATTATAAAGATGTTTATCTAATAAGTTACGGCAAAAATCAAAATGGTGCGATTAATTTGAATAAAAAACAATTTTTTAAAGAAAAAAAACTTTCAATATTTGAAACTGAAAATATAGTTAACCATATGTCTGACAGAATTTTCAACCATCTTAATCATAATGAGTTAAAAAAATTTCCTGATGGATTAGATAATTACGATGACATAACTATTTACTTCAACATAAATTAAAAGAAAAAATGAGTAATAAAAAAATTTATATAGCCTGCGATCATGCAGGTTTTGATTTAAAAGAATCATTGATAAAAGAGCTGACAAATAAATTAGATATTATCGATCTAGGTTGCAATAGCAAAGCATCTGTAGATTACCCAGACTATGCAAATAAAATAGCAGAGAAACTAAAAAATGATGATAAAGCTTTTGGTATATTAATTTGTGGGACAGGAATAGGTATTTCTATAGCAGCTAACCGTCATAAGCATATTAGAGCTGCAATTTGCCATGATAATTATTCGGCCAAGATGGCCAGAAAACATAATAATGCTAATATAGTTGTGTTTGGTAGCAGAATAATAGCATTTGAAGATGCAGTAGAAATCATAAAGTTATTTTTATCAGAGGAGTTTGAAGCAAATCGTCACGATCTTAGGGTAAAGAAGCTATCTTAAAAAATTAAAAGCTTTACTTTACAAGTTAAAATGGTTTATTTTTTAGAAAAATTTTATCTAGACAATGAATACCACAAAATTTTTCACATTAGACATAAATCAAGCTGATTCTGAAATTTATAATGCAATTGAATCTGAAGATAAGAGACAAAAAGAGCAAATTGAATTAATTGCTTCTGAAAATATAGCAAGCAAAGCAGTTAGAGATGCTCAAGGTAGTATATTTACAAATAAATATGCAGAAGGATATCCAGGTAAAAGATATTATGGAGGTTGTGAATATGCAGATATTGTTGAAAATCTTGCAATTGAAAGAGCTAAAAAACTATTTGATGCTCAATATGTTAATGTGCAACCAAATTCAGGTTCACAAGCAAATCAGGCTGTATTTACTGCTTTAATTAAACCAGGTGATACAATTTTAGGTCAGTCACTGGCAGCAGGAGGGCATTTAACGCATGGTGCAACACCAAATCAATCTGGAAAATGGTTTAATGCTATTCAGTATGGAGTGAGTAAATCAGACCATTTATTAGATTACGATGAAATTGAAGCTTTAGCTCTAGAGCATAAGCCTAAATTACTAATAGGAGGGTTTTCTGCATATCCAAGGATAGTTGATTGGAAAAGATTAAGAGAAATTGCTGATAAAGTTGGAGCCTATTTCTTAGTTGATATGGCGCATATTGCAGGTTTAGTTGCTGCTAAACAATATCCATCACCATTACCTTATGCAGATGTTGTTACAACTACAACTCATAAAACATTAAGAGGTCCTAGAGGAGGGATGATTTTATCAAATAATTCTGAATTAGGTAAAAAATTTAATTCAGCAATTTTTCCTGGAATTCAAGGTGGTCCGCTAGTTCATGTTATTGCTGCTAAAGCAGTATCTTTTGGTGAAGCATTACAAGATGATTTTAAAGAATATATAAAAAACGTCATAAATAATGCAAAAATATTAGCTAAAACATTAGAGAATAGAGGTTTAAATATAATATCAAAAGGAACTGATAATCATATTGTTCTAGTTGATTTAACCCCTAAAAATCTCACAGGAAAGGAAACAGAAGAATCTCTTGAAAGAGCAAATCTTACATGCAATAAAAACGCTATTCCATTTGACCCACAAAAACCATTTGTTACATCTGGTATCAGGCTTGGTACTTCAGCTGGTACAACTAGAGGTTTTGGGGCTAAAGAATTTGAAGAAGTTGGAAATCTGATTGGCGATATTATTGATGCTTTACACCAAAAAGAAAATATTGACGAAATTACAGCAAAAACAAAAAATAGAGTTATAGATCTTTGTAGTAAATTTCCTCTCGAATAAATGTATTGTGCATTCTGTAAACATCAAGAAACAATAGTAAAAGATTCTAGGATATCAGAAGACGGAACCTTCACTAGAAGGAGAAGAGAGTGTCCGAAATGTAGTGCTAGATTCACTACATATGAAAGAGTTCATTTAAAGGAAGTTATAATTATTAAAAAATCTGGCGAAAAAGAGTTTTTTAACAGAGAAAAACTTGCTAAATCAATTAAGATGGCCTTGAGAAAAAGACAAATTATGTCTGATATAATTGAGCAGATGTTAGATGAGATTTATCTTAAGCTAAATAAAATGAATGACTCAGAAATATCATCCAAGAAAATTGGTGAAATAGTAATGCGTAAATTACGAAAATTAGATATGGTTGCATTTATTAGGTTTGCCTCTGTATATAAAAATTTTGAAACAACAAATGATTTTCAAAAATTTTTAGAAAAATATGAGTAATTTCATAAGTAACCAAGATAAAAAATTTATTCAGCTAGCAATAAATGAGGCCAAAAAAAATCTTGGAAAAACATATCCTAATCCCTCTGTAGGTGCAGCTCTTGTCAAAGGGGATTTGTTAATTGATATGACTTCTACTGGGATTGGCGGTTCACCTCATGCAGAATTTGAAATATTAAACAGGAATAATGATAAGGATCTTAAATTATACACTCTCTATGTAACATTAGAGCCATGTTCAGTGCAAGGCAAAAACCCTGCTTGTACTGATATCATAATTAAATCTGGAGTAAAAAAAGTAATAATAGGCTGCTTAGATGAAAATCCTATAATGAAAGGCAAGTCAATTAAAATTCTGCAAAAGCATGATATTGATGTAAAGCTATTAAATTGTAAAAAATCAAAGGAGCTTCATAAATATTTTTTTCATTTTATCTCTAATAAGAAGCCATTTTTAACTGCAAAAATTGCCTGTTCTATAGATAGTAAAATTGCTACAAATTTATCTGAAAGTAAATGGATAACTAGTAAAGATTCAAGAAATATAGTTCACTATTTAAGATCAAGTCATGATGCTATTATTACGGGTGTGAATACAATAAACATAGATGACCCTGAATTAAATGTTAGAATAGATGGTTTAAAAGAGGAAAAAACAAAAATAATATTAGATAGAGATTTGACTATAAATAAAGATGCTAAAATTATTAAAAAGGCGCAAATCTCAAAGTTAATCATTTTTACAACTAGCAAATCCAAGAATAAATTACAGTTTTTAGAAGAAAAAAATATAAAAATCATTACTTTAGCTACAAAAGATTATGATAATCCTGCCTTTATATTAGACGAGATTGCTAAAATGGGGGTTACAAGTTTATTTTTAGAGTCTGGAACATTAATAAATAAATTTATTACAAAAAATCTTATCGATGAGTTACATATATTTCGTTCCAGCAAAATATTAGGAGATAAAGCAATAAATTTTATCAATAGCGAATTTATTAATGGTTTGAATGTAGCAAACTTTTCTTTAAAAAATTTAAGAAAAATAAATGATTTAGACCATCAGGAAATATATAAAAAACTCCAATTTAAAAGAGTTATTTCTTGCCATGTGAATATATAACTATTAAATTGTTAAAAAACAATATTCAGCACCTAAAATATGAGTGAAGACAATCAAAATAATATAGATAATTTAATTCCTATTGCAATTGAAGATGAAATGAAAAAATCATACTTAGATTATGCTATGAGCGTAATTGTAAGTAGAGCTATTCCTGATGTTTGCGATGGTTTAAAGCCAGTACATAGAAGAATTATTTACTCTATGAATGAAACAGGTTGTCACTTTAATAAACCCTATAAAAAATCAGCAAGAATTGTTGGTGAGGTTATGGGAAAATATCATCCTCATGGAGATGCGGCAATATATGACGCATTAGTACGTATGGCTCAAGATTTTTCAATGGGAGCTATGCTAATTGATGGGCAAGGAAATTTTGGTTCAATGGATGGAGACTCACCTGCAGCAATGCGTTATACTGAGTCAAGAATGTCAAAAATATCAGTTAAATTAATAGATGATATTGATAAAGATACTGTTGATTTTCATGAAAATTATGATGGATCAGAACAAGAGCCTGATGTATTACCTGCGAAATTTCCAAATATCTTAGTAAATGGTGCCGGTGGTATAGCTGTTGGTATGGCTACAAATATTCCTCCTCATAATTTGGGGGAGGTTATAGATGCAACTATTGCCTATATTGATAATAATGAGATAACTACTGAAGAATTACTAGCTTATGTTCCAGCACCAGATTTTCCAACTGGAGGAATTATCCTGGGTAGATCAGGAAGTAAGTCTGCAGCCCTGACTGGAAGAGGTTCGGTTATTATTAGAGCCAAAACTCATTTTGAGGAGTTAAATGCAGGTAAGACAGCAATTATTGCAACTGAAATTCCTTATCAGGTAAATAAAGCGCGTTTGATTGAAAAAATCGCAGAATTAGTAAGAGACAAAAAAATAGAGGGAATAACTGACTTAAGAGATGAGTCAAATAAAAAAGGTATTAGAGTTGTAATCGAGTTAAGAAGAGATGTAATTCCAGAAGTGATATTAAATCAATTATTTAGCTACACCCAGTTACAAACATCATTTGGAGTAAATCTGCTAGCTTTGAATAATGGAAAGCCGGAATTAATGAATTTATTGCAAGTAATTAGAGCATTTTCAAAATTTAGAGAAAATGTAATAACTAGAAGATCAATATATCTATTAAATAAAGCCAGAAGTAAAGCTCACATATTGATTGGGTTAACTCTTGCTGTAGATTCTATAGATGAAATAATATCTACGATTAGAAGCTCAAAAGATACCTTAGAAGCAAAAGAAAAATTATTATCTAAAAGGTGGCATGCAGAAAAAGCTGCAAATTTAATAGAGCTTATAGGTGATATAAAAAATGAAATAGTTAATGGAGAATGTTATTTTACTGAAGAGCAGGTA
>CBFHSE010000050.1:0-4107 GCA_965658435.1 Rickettsiales bacterium
TTCCTATATTTGAAAAGAATAATAATGACTCCATCAAAAATAATATGGTTTGGTCCAATTTTTATAATATTAACATTGAGCATGAAATAGATAAAGGCAATGTGGTTTTTATAAATGTAACTGCCGATTGGTGCATAACATGTAAATTTAATGAGTTTACAGTTTTAAATAGAAAAGAGATTATTGAGATATTAGCAAGTGAAAAAATCATAGCTGTTACTGCTGATTATACAAAGCATAATGAATATATCAGAGAGTTTTTAGAATCAATTGGAAGATATGCTATACCTACCTATGTTCTTTTTTCAAAGAAAAACCCTAAAGGTAAAATTCTTATGGAGATTCTTACTGTTGAATTGTTAAAAAAGGAATTATTAAATGAAATTAAAAATTAAATTTTTACACTATTTTCCTGAAATATTATCCATAAATATTGTTTTTATTTTAATTATAGCATTCATTCTTCAATATATATTTGGATTTTTACCTTGTAAATTATGTCAAATACAACGTGTTCCTTATTTTTTTATTTGTTTTTTTGCCTTATTATATTTTTGTTCTGGTAGAAAACATAAATCATTATTTGTGATTCTGTCATTTTTAGCTCTATTAGCAGTCGCAATAATATCTTTCTATCATGCTGGAATTGAATATGGCTTTTTTTCTAATATATTTAATTGTCAGGCTACTGAAAATTTTAATGATATAAATAAATTAAGAAGTTACCTTGATAATAGAATTGCTGTTTCTTGTAATGAACCTGCTTTTAAGTTTATCTTGTCACTTAGTGGTTGGAATTTTATGATTTCATTTTCTTTTATTATCTGTAGTATTATTTTTATTAAATATAAAGGCATATATGATAAATAGTAAAAATATAGTTACGCGTAAGGATTTACCTAAAGATTTGCTTTGCTTAGATATTAATGGTGCATATTTATTGCCTTCCTTAGATGTTGTTATCCAGATAGATTCTGAATATTCCTTAGATATTATAAAAAAATCTTTTATGAATAGGGGGAGGTTAATAGCGGTTCTGATGCAAAAAGATAAAGAAATAATATCTGATATAGGCTGTCTTGGTAAAATAAGAACATTTGTTGAAGATGATGATAATCAAATTGTTATTGGAGTTAGAGGTATATGTAGATTTAATTATGAAAATATTTATTTAGATAAGGATAATATTAAAAATATTGTACCAATTTGGGATAGATATTTAGATGAGCTTGATATAAAGAAAATTAAAATTAACGATAGATTTAAATTCCAAAGCTTGCTTGATTCATACTATAAATATGTCAATAATTTTGAGCAGTTAGATTTTAAGAAATATGCTAAAATTACTGACCAGGAATTATTTAATCTTGCGATTGAGTTATTAGATATTGATAGTTCTTTACGTTTAAAATTATTAAAATCTCATAATTTTGATGCAATGATTAATATTATTACTAAAGAGCTTGAATTAAAGCTTGCAGAAATTGAAGCGTCTTCTGAATCTAAACATTAGGTAAAATTTCGATTGTATTGTATGAAGGGGTGTATATAATAGCTCGAAATTTAAGAGTTTATTATGGCTAATAAAAAAGAAATAATCGTACCACAACTTGGAGAATCAGTAAGCGAGGCAACAATTGCTGTTTTGCATAAAAAAATAGGTGACTCCGTTAAAACAGATGAGTTGGTTGTTGAGTTAGAAACAGATAAAGTAACTTTGGAGGTTAACTCTCCAGCAGAAGGGGTTATTTCTGATTTGAATTTATCTGAGGGGGATAATGTTAAGGTAGGAGATATAATAGGTTTAGTTGAGGAGGGGGCAGTAGCTGAAGTAAAAAAAGATGCAGCTCCGCAAGAAGTAAAAACCAATAATAATGAACAACCATCGCAATCACAAAATGATAATTTATCTCCAGCTCCAAGAAAAATTGCTGCTGATAATAATGTAAATGTGGCTAATATTTCTGGTTCAGGTAAAGATGGCAGAATAACTAAAGGCGATCTATTAAATCATATAAATAACCCAGCTTCTGATAATAAATCTTCAATTGCAAAGCCTGTGGAAAGAGTTAGAATGTCTAAATTAAGACAAAAAATTGCTGAAAGATTAAAAGAATCACAAAATACTGCGGCAATTCTTACAACTTTTAATGAAGTTGATTTAACAGAAATTATTGCTCTTCGTAAAGAATATAAGGATAAATTTCTTGATAAATATGGAGTAAAATTAGGCTTTATGTCTTTTTTTGTTAAAGCTTCGATTGAGGCTCTCAAATTTGTTCCTGCTGTTAATGCTGAAATTGAAGCTACAGATGTTATATATAAAAATTTCTATGATATTGGAGTTGCAGTTGGGACGCCTCAAGGTTTAGTTGTGCCTGTTTTACGTGATGCTGATAAATTATCTATTGCAGGAATTGAGCAGGGAATTATGGATCTTGCAGTTAAAGCAAGAGATGGTAAGCTTTCTGTTGAGGATTTAACTGGGGGAACATTTACCATATCTAATGGAGGTGTTTATGGATCTTTATTATCCACTCCAATTATTAATCCTCCGCAATCTGGTATTCTTGGTATGCATAAAACACAAGAAAGACCAATGGTTGTAAATGGTGAAATTAAAATTAGACCAATGATGTATTTAGCTCTTTCATATGATCATAGAATTATAGATGGTAAGGAAGCAGTCACATTTTTAGTAAAAATAAAAGAGATTTTAGAGGATCCGCGTAGATTATTATTAGGTTTGTAAAATGGATAAGGAATTTGATTTAGTAGTAATAGGTGGTGGCCCAGGTGGTTATGTAGCTGCAATTAGAGCGGCACAGCTTGGAATGAAAGTAGCATGTGTTGAAAAGAGAAAAACTTTAGGAGGGACATGTTTGAATGTAGGTTGTATTCCTTCTAAAGCTTTACTAGAATTTTCACATCACTTTCAAGAAGCAGATAAGCATTTTGCTGAATATGGTATTGATATTCCTAAGCCTAAAGTTAACTTGAAGCAAATGATGAATAAAAAGCAGGATGTGGTTAAAGGCTTAACCGCAGGTATTGAAATGCTTTTTAAGAAAAATAAGATAACTCATATTAATGCTTTTGGTACAATTTTAAATTCTTCCGAAGTTGTGTTAAGCTATGGTAAGGGTAAGGATGATAAAATAAAAGCTGGAAAGATTTTAATTGCTACAGGTTCTGAAGTGGTTAATATAAAAGATGTTGAAATAGATGAAGAAAGGATTGTTTCTTCAACAGGTGCTATATCATTACAAGAAGTTCCTAAAAAAATGATTCTTATTGGAGCTGGTGTAATTGGTTTAGAGCTTGGTTCTGTTTGGGCAAGGCTTGGAGCTGAAGTAGAAGTAATAGAATATATGGAGGGAATTTGTCCTTCTATGGATGTTGAAGTTGCTAAATCATTTCAAAAAACATTGGAAAAACAAGGCTTAAAATTTAGGCTTAAAACAAAATTATTAGCAGCTAAAGTTGATAATAATTCTGTAAATATTGAAGTTGAATCTAGAGATGGTGCAAAAAAAGAAAAATTAACTGCTGATGTTGTTTTAGTTGCAGTTGGAAGAAAGCCATTTACGGATCAATTAGGTTTAAATGA
Source organism: Rickettsiales bacterium (assembly GCA_965658435.1). Taxonomy (GTDB): domain Bacteria; phylum Pseudomonadota; class Alphaproteobacteria; order Rickettsiales; family JABIRX01; genus JADHLN01. The sequence goes on from CBFHSE010000050.1 coordinate 3,611, forward strand.
AGTTGGAGTAAAAACTAATGAGCGTGGCTTCATAGAAGTTAATCATAAATTTGAAACATCTGTTCCTGGTATTTTTGCAATTGGTGATGTTATACCTGGACCTATGCTTGCTCATAAAGCAGAAGAAGAAGGTGTGGTTGCAGTTGAAATGATGGCTGGTCAATCTGGTCATATAGATTATAACTTAATTCCTTCTGTTGTTTATACCTACCCAGAAGTAGCTTGGGTTGGAAAAACTGAGGAAGAATTAAAACAAGAAGGTATAGCTTATAATGTTGGAAAATTTAATATGATGGCTAATTCAAGAGCTAGAGCAACATTATCTGCAGATGGTTTTGTAAAAATTATAGCTGATAAAAAAACTGATAAAATTTTGGGTTGTCATATTATTGCTAGAGAAGCTGGAAATATGATTCATGAAGTAGGAGCTGTTATGGAATTTGGTGGCAGTAGCGAAGATATTGCCAGAACTTGCCATGCTCATCCAACTTATAACG
>CBFHSE010000051.1:0-3925 GCA_965658435.1 Rickettsiales bacterium
ATAAATATATAATGAAAGAAAAATTCAGCAAATCAAAGATTAAAATATCAGTTATAACAAGTATAATTATTATGCTTTTTATGTTTTGTAAATCTAGTATCGCTGATAATTTAAAAGATAAAGAGGCTTTTGTTAAAACTAAGATTAAACTAGCCTTTATCTATAAATTTATTGAATTTATAGATGGTGATTGGGAGTTTGCAACTGCAGATAATCAGGTAATAATATCTGTATATGGCAATTTTGCTAATGAAGAGCTTGAAATGCTCATGAATTATTCCTTAAAAAATGTTAAAAATACCCCTGTAAAAATTCAATATAATCCTAATATTAAAAATTCAAAAAATAGCGATATTGTATTTTTTACTAAAGGATCAGATGCTAAAATAGCTAAAATATTAAGAAACACCCGAAAAGATATTTTATCAATAGGGGATATAAATTATTTTACTGACAAGGGTGGAATAATTGAATTAAGCGAATATAGAGGTAAGCTCAGATTTAAAATTGATAATGAAGGAGCTAAAAAAAGAGGAATTATGTTTAACGCTAAATTACTAGAATTGTCAGAGAGGTAAAATGTTTAAAATATTATCAGATTTTCATCAAAAATTAGCAAATTTACCTGTTAAGCATAAATTAATGCTTATAATTTTAAGCGTTAGCACAATATGTATTTTATTTACTGTTTTATCTTTTTCAACATATGGAGTGGTAAATATCAAGAAGCAAATGCAAGATGAGCTGGCAATCACAGGTACAATAATAAGCAATAGAATTAATGCATCCCTATATTTTGAAAATAATAGTGCTGCCTTGGAAACATTAGAGGCGTTAAAGGCCAATCCATCAATTGAAAAAGCCTGTGTATATAATAATAAGGGAGGTGTTTTTGCAAATTTCTATATAGGTACATTATCTGATACTTCATGTCCTAAAATTATGCCTTCACAAATATTTTTTGATAAAGGTAGTTTAAAATTATATAGGGATGTTCAAGATAGTTATGATAATTCTGTAATAGGAACATTATATATTGAATCAAATTTAAGTAGAATTTCAAAATATATTACAAAGCAATCATTTATAGCTATAGCGATTATTTCTATCACCCTAATTATAGGTTTTTTATTGGCTAGAAAATTACAAAAAATAATTTCTCGTCCTTTATCCTTATTAGTTCAAGATAATAATAATTTAGATAAATTTCTAAATCAAAACTCTCCTTTTTTTACAAGTGGTAATGAACTTACTAAAATAGAGTTGTTAATGTCTGCAATGCTAAATAGAGTAAGTCATTTAGAAGGTGAGGTATTAAGACGTAACAAAGAATTAAGAGATGTTGTAAGAAACTCGGAATCTACATTTAATTATTTAAGTAACGAATTAAAGCAGCCACTTGAATCTACTTTAGCATTTGGTGATATAATAAGCTGCAAAGCTATAGGAAATATAGATACAGAATATATATCATATTTTAACGATGTTTACCTTAATGTTTTTTATTATTACGGTATTATCAATGATACTATGGGCTTTTACAAAAGCCATTTAAAGTCCTCCTCAGGTAGGCAAGAAGCTTCAAATCCTAATGATATGATAGAGTCGGTATTAAAGGATCATAGAAATAATAAACCAAAATTTATTAAAGATATTGATTTTACTTATCAATTACCAAATATGACTGAAGTAAATATATTCCTAGATAAAGTTATAGTTCATGAAATCATCCATAATATTATTTTTATATTTAGTAAATATGTAAAATTTATCGATAAAAATACCCTTAATTTATGTGTTACAACAGCTATCGATGATAAAGATCTTGATGCTAAAAAATTTAAAATAGAAATATTATGTACAGAATTAAGAAACCAAGATATTTCTGATATTCTAGAAAATCATCAAGATTACCAAAATGACATACATCTTTTAAGAGCAAAATTACAATATCTTAAATATCTTACTTCCTATAATGGTGGTTACCTAGATTATGGTGAGGATTTAAGAAAATTATCGAAACTAGTGTTATTTTTTCCTATAAGCCAAGTAACAGTTGATTCTCTGGAAATGGTTAATAATATAAGAAAAGATATATTAAATAATCAATGAGTTCGAGGAGAATAGTTTTAATAGATGGTTACAGCTTTGTTTTTAGAGCTTACCATTCAATGCCGCCATTAAGTAATCCTGAAGGTGTAATTGTTGGCGCCTTATATGGTTTTAGCAACATGATCTTCAAAGTAAGAGAATCATTAAATGCTAGTCATTTTGCAGTTATTTTTGATCATGGAAGCAAAAGCTTCAGAAATGAAATTTATAAAGATTATAAAGCCAACAGACCGCCAGCACCAGAAGACCTAATAAAGCAATTTCCACTTGTAAGAGAGGTAACAAAAGCTATGAATATACCTTCCCTTGAAAAAGAAGGGGTAGAAGCTGATGATATTATAGCAACAATTGCTAGAAAAGCAGCAGATGAAGATATGGATGTTACAATTATTTCTTCAGATAAAGATTTGATGCAATTAGTCACTGATAGAATAAAATTATATGATCCAATGAAACAAAAAATCATTGGTATAGAACAAGTATTTGAAAAATTTGGAGTTTATCCAGAAAAAATATTAGATTTATTATCTCTTGCTGGTGACAGTGCTGATAATATACCAGGTGTACCCTCAATAGGACCCAAGACAGCAGCAGAATTAATTAATAAATATGGTTCAATAGATGGTATATATGAAAATATTGCAGAAATAAAGCAGCCAAAAAGAAAGCAGGTTCTTTCAGAAAATAAAGATAATGCATATCTTTCAAAAAGCTTGGTAACATTAAAAGATAATGTAAAATTAATTGAAGATTTAGAGCAAATAAAATTACAAGAGATTGATCAAGAAAAATTAGCTAATTTTTATCATAAACATGGTTTTAATGCTTTGCTTGCAAAGTTAGATGTTAAATTTCAGGTAAAAAAAACTGATATTAAAAATATACCTAAATTAGAAGAGGTTGTAACAAATCATAGGGCAGATCTTGTTTTTAAAGAGTTAAAGCAAGAGCATAAAGTTTTTTTGCTAAATTTGCAGGATGATCTCTTGGTTGCTAGTTTTGAAAAAATATTCATTTTTAAAATAAAATCAGAGGCAAGCCTAGATTTATTACAAGCCCCATCTGGAATTACATTAGATTATTTGCAAAATCATCTGCATGAAATTATTACTGATAAATCAATAGAAAAATATTTATATGATTCCAAAGAATTTTATAAGATTTTCTTTCCCATTAATATAAATTTAGACCCTGAAAATATTATAGATATTAAAATTCTCAGATATTTACTAAGCAAAGATGATAATGAGATTTTTAAAAAAGATTTAGCTTATGAAAAAACAGATATTGCAAATAATATTGCTGAAATTTTAAGTGAAATAAAGCATCTGCTTAAAGAAGTGGTTAAAGATCAAAAAATAAATTTATTATTTAATTTAGATTTACCATTTAACCAATTGCTTTTTAAGATGCAGCAAGCTGGTTTTAAAATATCAATTAATAAATTACAGCAACTTACCGATGAATTCTCTAAAGCTATAAATGAATTATCAAGTCAAATATTTGAGTTAGCAGGAGAAGAGTTTAATATAGGCTCACCTAAACAATTAGGTGTTATACTTTTTGAGAAAATGGGTATTGAATCAAATAAAAAAAGTAAAAAAAGCAAAAATTCTTCAACTTCACAAGAGGTGTTAGAAGAATTATCTGGGGCGGGTCATATAATTGCAGAAAAAATATTAAAATGGCGTCATTTTAGTAAGCTTAAAAGCACATATACAGATAGTTTGCCAAAGCAAATTAATAATAAAACAAATAGAGTGCATAGTAGCTTTTCTGCAACTACCACCTCAACAGGCAGGATTAGCTCTAA
>CBFHSE010000052.1:0-3916 GCA_965658435.1 Rickettsiales bacterium
GATTATCCTAAAGAGGGAGAGAAAGAGCAATTTTTAGCTACAATTTTAGAACAAAAACAAAATAACATTTTTGCCAAAATTACCAATCGAGAAAAATTTATCAATAAAAGAATGGATAGGGATAAGGAATTATCGAGGCCTAAATTATTAAAACATGCCATTAAAGAAAATATCTTTGCTGGCGCAATAATCTTGTAATAAATATTTTATACCAAAATTCATCTTAAAAACTATGTTAAAAGATTGAGCCATCTACCTTCATCTTTTATCCTGAAAAAATTTCTGTAACAATGATTTATATTCCCTATCATCGCCAATATCATTATAAACATTAATTTTATGATGACAATTTTTCTGTGAAAAAATTCTTACATTATTTTCAACAGCTCCATATTTTGGATCCGGAAGTAAATAATATAAATTTTCAATCCTAGCCTCAGCAATTGCCGCAGCACACATAGCGCAAGGTTCCAAAGTTACATATAAATTACAACCTACCAACCTATTTGTTTGTAATAATTTACAAGCTTTTCTAAGAGCAATAATTTCAGCATGAGCAGTTGGATCATAATCCTTTATATTTTGGTTATGAGATGTTGCAATAATTTTACCATCTTTAATAATCAGCGCCCCAACAGGGACTTCTCCAGCATCAAAAGCTTCCTTTGCCTCCTTTATAGCAAGATCCATAAATGATTGAAAATTTTTCTTATAATTAATCATAAAATTATTTGATTTGTATTGATTTATTAATTTAAATTATTTATAATTATTTTATCTAAAATCAATCAAATAATATCAATATGAAAGAAATAAGAGCCTTCTCTTTAATAGAGATATCTGTAGTCTTACTTATTGTTGCAATATTCATTGCTGCAATTTCATCTGGTAAATTACTTATTGGTCAAGCTGATGATATTAGTCAGCAGCAAGTTGTTGAGTCTCTAAAATCTCAAGAATATTACTCCGAAAAAGCATTTGAAGTAAGTGCGGCTGACATCACGGAAAATTGCGGTAACAATCCGACTACCCTAGCTATGTCTGATTACTTATATAACAACATTCCATTAGCTGCTGGAGGTTGCTGTAGTGTCTCAACTAACCCTAAGAGCCTATGTTGTGACTCTAGCAATGTTAATAATGAATGTGAGTGTAGTAGTAGCCTTGGAAATTTTCCAGAATGTATTTGTGGAAATCATGATGCTGGTGATGGTGGTGACGAACCTCCTTGTCCTCAATAGATTTACCTAGAATTATTCAATAGTATATATAAATATATTATTTATATCAATTTTTCTGTAATTATACAGATCTTTATCGCGGGGTGGAGCAGCTTGGTAGCTCGTCAGGCTCATAACCTGAAGGTCGTTGGTTCAAATCCAGCCCCCGCAACCAATCTTACTTCTAAAGACTTCCAATAAATCCTAACAAAACCAAGTAAATCAAGACTTCAAGCGATTAACTCTTCTAACAAGTTCTAATAAAAAACAATAAAATCTAGAAATTTTTAATGTATATATTAATGTATAAATAAAACAAATACATTAAAAATACATGCCAAAAATTAACGAAAAACTAACACATAAAAAAATATCTGAGGCTAAACCGAAGGATAAAGAGTAATTTTTGGTAACGCTCTTTTAATTGTGTCTATTCCCCATTTTCTCAAAGTGGCTAACTGGGTATTTTGACCAATTATTCTTTTCAAAATCTTTTATTACAACAAATACATAATCAAGAAGCCTTTCTTCTTTCTCAAAAGTTGTTTTATGTTTTGTTGCCTTTCTTATTTGTCTGTTGAGATTCTCTATGCCATTTGAAGTATAAATATATCTTCTAATATTATGATTATAATCTATATAAGTAAAATAATAATCTTTAATATTTTCTTTAAAATAGTTTTTGATATTTGGATATTTATTTTTCCATTTATTGGTAAATGATTCTAATTTACTTAATGCATCTTTTTTATTATCTTCTTTTTCAAAATTATCAAAAACTACCCTTAAATCATCTGCCATCTCTCTTTTGTCCTTTGGTCTTGTCTTTAGAAGAATCTGTCTTTTTTTATGAGTTATGCATTTTTGTAATTTAATACCAGGAAAATATTTAAATAATTTATCTTCAAGTCCAATAATGCCGTCAGCAACACATAAATCAATATTTTCCACTCCTCTTCCTTTTAACGATTCTAATACTTCTTCCCAACTATTAGCAGATTCTGTTGGATTAACTGATATATGAAGTAGTTTTCTATAATTACTATTATCAACCCCGTAAATTAAATGTATAGCTTCCTTACTATAAGAATCTCCTCGTCTTAATGATTGATATTGACAATCAACATATATAACTTTATATGATTTATCTAATTTTTTACTCTCCCATGATTTTCTTAGATCATGAAACTCTTCCGATATATCATTTATTCTTGCAAAACTCATAGATTCTCCATAGAACTCTTCTAATAAAGAAGATATGTCTCTCATAGATAAACCCTTCTTATAAAGCCCTAAAGCTAATTTGTTAATAGTATCTTTGCCTTTATCTAATAATGTTAACAAAACAGGACTAAATGCACCAGATCTTGTCCTTGGAATATTTATCATTAATGATTTATCAGAAAGGCAAGAAAAGTTTCTTGGATATGTGCCATTGCCTTTATCTTTCTTGCCATCAATAGCTAATTCTTCTTGATATTGCTTTCTCTCCAGATTCATCAAGATTTCCAATATCCTTAAATTAAAATCTCCAATATCAAACTCTTCTTGATTATAAAATAAATTCTCTAAAGATTTGTCTAATAATTTATAGCATTTTTGTTGTTTAATATTCATTTTTTTTGCAAATTCATCTATCATAATTTGGAAATTAAATTAAAAGAAATAACTAAATTAATGATAGAAAATTAAATATTAGACACAATATAAAAATGCGTTACCTTTGATTTCATATTATCAGACATAGACCAGCCAATGATATTTCTAGAATAAAGATCAATTACAGTTGCTAAATATAACCATCCTTCCTGGGTTGGAATGTAGGTAATATCACCAACCCAATATTTATTTGGAACTAAACAATCAAAATTTCTATTTAATAAATTAGGTGAAATTGTTTTATTATGTTTAGAATTAGTAGTAATCTTGAATTTTCTCTTGGTTTTGCAAGAAATATTTGCCAATCTCATCAATCTAACAAGTCTTTTCCTACTTATAAAAATATTTTCTTCTTCTAATTTTTTAAAATTCTACGAGAACCATAAATATTACGATTTTGAATAGAAATTTCTTTTATTTTACCCATTATTTCCATATTTTCCTTATCCCTATCACTAACAGGACGATTTAACCACTCATAATAGCCACTACGAGAAACTTTCATGAAATTACACATTTTTGTAATTGAAAATTGACTCCTGTTAGATTTAATCCAGGCATACTTTATTGGGATTGTTTGGCAAAGTATGCGGCAGCCTTTTTTAATAAATCCCTCTCTTGCTTAACAATTGATAACTCTTTCCTTAACTTTTTTACTTCTTCAAAATGACACTCGCTATTTTTTACCATATTATTATTAGATTTCTTAAAATTTGACTCTTTACCTATCCAAGTATGTAAAGTACTAGGATTAATACCTAAATCTCTAGCAGTTTGAGCTATAGGCTGATCCGACTCAAGAGCCAATTTTACAGACGAAACCTTAAATTCTAAAGAATATTTATTATGACCCCTTTTTGACATATTTTATTAAATTAATTATTAAAAAACTGTCCGGAAAAAGGTAACCACATCAATCTTGCATCTATGTCAAATTTATGATATAATTAATAATTAATTTATCATATATAATTTTTAGGCAATAAGCTCCTCCTAAAAAAGCGGGTCGCTTTTTTGAGTCAAGATTTGTAAGCAAA
>CBFHSE010000053.1:0-3693 GCA_965658435.1 Rickettsiales bacterium
TTTGGAATATATAATTAAAATTTTCCAAATTAATAATTATCTTTTTTATAAAGAAAAACTTTTAAAGCTTAGCTTTTTATTAACATTTTTGGTTATTTTTTCTTCTGTATCTTTTATTTATTATGTTATTCCTAATGTAAAACAAGGCTTTAGAAATATATGTCCAGGTGCTTTATTAGTTGTGTTTTCTTGGTTGATTTTAGGTAATTTATTCTCTTCATATATTAGTAATTTTAATCAGGTTAATATTATTTATGGTAGCTTAGCCAGCTTTATAGTTACTTTGATGTTTTTCTTTTTAATAGCTATGGTGCTTATTATTGGTGCCGAGTTTAACTACGCTATCGAAAAAATGACAGGCTTTAAATTAGTAGAAAAAAGATCAGATAAAAAATAATTATTTTAATCGTTTTTTATGACTTTTGTAGAACATATATGGTCATGTACAGATCTATATGATCTACCAAATATATTTATTTCATACCAAAAGGAAATAATTAAAATTGTGGCTATTAATAAAGGAATATTTTTAGCAGTTAAGGCAAATATAACTATAATATGAAAGCCCCAAGGAACTAAACCTATTAAATATCTATAAATAGCAGTAGATATATTTATATTTTTGTTTTTTATGGTAACAATCTTTATTTTACAGATTTTTTTACCAATAGTTCCTGCAAATTTAATAGGAAAAATTATCCAATATAATGATCCTAAGATAAAAATAATAAAAACTAAAAAGAGAAATTCTAAGAAAATTGAGCTATTTATAAAATATGCGAATAAATTTTTATTATCTATTAATTTTAGCTCTGTTGTACCTAGTATATTTTGATATTCTTGAAGGAAAATCATTATAGTTTTTCCAAACCATATTTTATAGCATATTATAAATATTAAATATCTAACTAAGGTTATAATTGCATTATCTATGGCATAAGCTATAAATCTTTTGCTTGGATTTGCATAATTTTCATTATTTAATTTTTGTTTTTTAAGAAATTTATACATTTAAAGTAAATTAATTTTTAAGGTTATATGAAAAATTTATCTCTAAATAATGCATATAAGTTATTAAATAATAAGCAAATTATTTCATTAGAAACTGATACTGTGCCTGGCCTTGTTGCTGATGCTTGCTCAGATGAAGCTTTGCAGAAAATATATAAGATAAAAAATCGTTCTTTAAATAAACCTTTAAGTATGTTGGTCTCTGATATAAATATGGCGAGTAAATATGTTCTTCTCAATAGGCTTGCTGTGCAATTACTAAATTTAGAATTTTCAGTTACTATTGTTGCTATGGCTAAATTACCTAATGATCTTTCAATATATGTTAATTTAAAAAATCAATTTTTAGCTTTGAGAATACCAAAAGAGAAATTTTTAATAAATCTTATAAATAAATTAAATAGACCATTAGCAGCTACTAGTTTAAATTTAAGCGGAGATAGCTCAGCAGATAATCTAATAAAAAATAGTAATTCTCCTTATATTAGGAATTTTCTTTCAAAGAATAAGCCTTCTGCAATTATTGATGTTACTAGTAAAACGATATTACGCTTAAATGGTTCAAATGATAAAAAAATTAAAAATATTTTAAATGAATAATTATAAAAATAATTTGGCTGAATTATCTGTAAGTGAATTTGCTAATAATTTAAAATTTATAATTGAAGATCATTTTCCCTTTGTAAAAATAAGGGGAGAGATTTCTGGTTTAAAAATTCATAACTCAGGCCATATTTACTTTAATTTAAAAGATGAGAATGCTCTGATTAATGCTGTATGTTTTAAAAATAAAGTTAATAATTTAAAAATTATGCCCAAAGAAGGGCAAGAAATAATAGCTATTGGTAGAATTTCAACCTATAAGGCACGTTCAAATTACCAAATCATAATTGAAGATATAGAAGATTCAGCTCTTGGATCATTAATGGATCTTTTTAATAAACGTAAGGAAAAATTACAAAAAGAGGGTTTGTTTCTTGAGAAACATAAAAAACCATTAGGCAAATATGCATCTAATATTGCTGTAATAACTTCAGAATCTGGAGCAGTATTTCATGATATTTGTCATAGAATAGAGGCTAGATTTCCTTGTTTAGTTAGTTTATATCCAGTTATGGTTCAAGGTAATGGAGCGGCTTTAATGATTGCTAATGCTATTAATGAGATTAATGAATTAGAAAATAAACCGGATGTTATTATTTTAGCAAGAGGTGGTGGCTCTGTTGAAGATTTATGGGCTTTTAATGAAGAAATAGTAGCTAGAGCTATATTTAATTCGTCTATTGTTATTATTTCAGCTATTGGCCATGAAACTGATTTTACTATCGCTGATTATGTAGCAGATGTTAGGGCGCCAACACCTACAGCTGCGGCAGAAATAGCAACTCCAGATATTAATGAAGTTAGAATTAAGATTGATTTTTTATATGAAAAAATTTCTGAAAAATTACTAAATAAAATTAATTCATTTACAAAAATTCTTGATTTGCTAAAGCCAATTCATCCTGCTAAATATTTACAACATAAGCAATTTGAATTCAAAGCTTTAATTCATGAAATTGATGTTTTATATATAAAGTTACTAGAAATTGCGAAAGCTCGTTTACAGCAAATACAGGTAAATAACGCCTTCCTATTAAGGTGTTGCTTTAAAAAAGAGGTTAAATTATCTGATTTATCAAGCATTCTTCATTTTTCTTTTGCTAAATATATAAAAAATCAAAGCTTTAAATTGCATAAATTAAGTAATAGTTTAAATATTCTTAGCTATAAAAATACCTTAAAAAGAGGTTATGTTATTGTAAGAGATCAGCAAAAAAATATAATAAAATCTGCAAGTTTTTCTGCTAATGTTAAATCGATAGAATTTTATGATGGAAATTATAATATTAAGTTAAATAATGATTAATTTGTTATTTTGAAAGCTAGAGATCTTGTAATTCCTGCCAGATCTTTTTTTCTTAAAATTAAGCTGAAATTATAATATTTGAATATTTCCTCTATTTTATCTTCTTGTTTAAATCCAATTTCAATTATAACTAAGCCATTTTTAGTAAGATAATTAGAAGAATTTTTAGCAATTTCTTGATAAAAATATAAGCCATTTATTCCACCATCTAGAGCTGTTATAGGATCATATTTTTTTACTTCAGGTGATAAATTATCTATTTCATTAGTTGGAATATATGGCGGATTTGAAATTATAATATCATATTTTTTGTGAATATTATTAAAAAGATCGCTTTGAAATATATTTAATTTTGATTCTAGATTATGTTTTTTTATATTTTTTTTGCAAATTTTTAAAGCCTCTTTTGATATGTCAATAGCGTCAGATTTAGAAAAATCACCATTTTTTATTAAGGAAATAGCAATGCATCCTGTAGCTGTGCCAATTTCAAGAAATGATGGTTTGTTAAGAGTAATACTAGCTTCTAGAGCGGTGTCTATAATTGTTTCAGTATCTGGGCGGGGGTCTAATGTTGATAAATTTGTATAAAAATCAAGACTGTAAAATTCTTTATTTTTAATTATTTTTGCAATTGGTTTATGGTTTCTTCTTTCTTCGATTAGCTTTTTATATCGATTTATCTGTTGTTGGCTAATTTCTAAATTATCATATTTGTAAAAATCTTCTCTTTTTATTTTTAATATATGAGCTAAAAGAATATGACTATCTAA
>CBFHSE010000054.1:0-3338 GCA_965658435.1 Rickettsiales bacterium
AATGAAAATTGTCCTTGTGGGAGTGGTAAAAAATATAAACATTGCCATGGAAAAATTTAGCTGGAAATTAATTTTTTTAGCTAAATTACTTGAAAAACCATTATTAATATCTATATCTTAGCTATATCAAATTTATAGGTTTAAAATGAGTAAAATTATTGGTATAGACTTAGGTACTACAAATTCATGTGTAGCTGTAATGGAAGGTTCCAATCCTAAGGTTATAGAAAATACAGAAGGTGCAAGAACAACTCCTTCAATTGTTGCATTTGCAGATAAAGAAGAATTAGTTGGAGCGCCAGCAAAAAGACAAGCAGTTACTAATCCTGAAAATACTGTATTTGCTGTTAAAAGATTAATAGGAAGACGTTTTGATGACCCATTAACAGCAAAAGATCAAAAAATCGTTCCTTATAAAATTGTTAAGGCTACAAATGGAGATGCTTGGGTTGAGGCTAGAGGAAAAAAATATTCCCCAAGTCAAATTAGTGCTAGCACATTAAGAAAAATGAAAGAAACAGCAGAGGCTTATTTAGGTAAAAATGTTGAAAAAGCTGTTATTACTGTGCCTGCTTATTTTAACGATGCACAAAGACAAGCTACAAAAGATGCTGGAAAAATAGCAGGTTTACAAGTTGAGAGAATCATCAATGAACCAACTGCAGCTGCACTTGCTTATGGTTTGGAAAAAAATGATGGGAAAACCATAGCTGTATATGATCTTGGTGGTGGAACATTTGATGTTTCAATTTTAGAAATTGGTGATGGAGTTTTTGAAGTTAAATCCACTAATGGTGATACATTTCTTGGCGGAGAAGATTTTGATATGCGTATCTTAAATTACTTAATTGATGAATTTAAGAAAGATCAAGGTGTAGATTTAAAAGAAGATCCATTAGCATTGCAACGATTAAAAGAATCAGCGGAAAAAGCTAAGATCGAACTTTCAGCTTCTCAAGAAACTGAAATTAACTTACCTTATATTACTGCAGATGCAAGTGGTCCTAAACATTTAAATATTAAATTAACTAGAGCTAAATTAGAGCAATTAGTTGATGATTTGATTGATAGAACTATAAAGCCATGTGAGCAAGCACTTAAAGATGCAGGTGTAAAACCTTCTGAAATAGCAGAAGTTATTTTAGTAGGTGGAATGACTAGAATGCCAAAAGTTCAACAAAGAGTTAAAGAATTTTTTGGTAAAGATCCTCATAAAGGAGTTAATCCTGATGAAGTTGTTGCATTAGGCGCTGCTATTCAAGGTGGTGTATTGCAAGGTGATGTAAAAGATCTATTACTTTTAGATGTTACGCCATTATCTCTTGGTTTAGAGACTATGGGTGGAGTAATGACTAAAATTATTGAGAAAAATACAACTATTCCATCTTCTAAAAGCCAAGTATTTTCAACTGCAGAAGATAATCAAACAGCTGTTACTATTAGAGTGTTCCAAGGTGAAAGAGAAATGGCTAATGATAATAAATCTCTTGGTCAATTTAACCTTGAAGGTATTGCTCCTGCCCCTAGAGGAATGCCGCAAATAGAAGTTACTTTTGATATTGATGCAAATGGTATTGTTAATGTTTCGGCTAAAGATAAAGCAACTGGTAAAGAGCAAAAAATTACTATTCAGGCTTCTGGTGGTCTAAGTGACTCTGAAATTGAAAAAATGGTAAAAGATGCCGAAATTAATGCTGACAAAGATAAAGAAAAAAGAGAATCTGTAGAAGCAAGAAATCAAGCTGATTCTTTAGTTTATGCAACTGAAAAATCTTTAAAAGAACATGGCGATAAAATTGATGCGGATACTAAATCATCAATTGAATCAGAGTTAAAAGAGCTTAAAGAATTGTTAGAAAAAGATGATGCTGCGGCAGAAGATATTAAGTCTAAGACTGAATCTTTATCACAAACTTCAATGAAGCTTGGCGAGGCAATGTATAAGGATATGGCTGCAAATAACCCAGCTGAAGCTGCATCTGCTGAGTCTGATGCGAAATCAGAATCATCTGAGAAAAAAGAAGATGATGAAAATATCGTTGAAGGTGACTTTACAAAAGTTGAAGATGAAGATAAAAAGGATGATTCTTCATCTAAAAAACAAAAAAAGTCATAATTAATGTCGAATCCTGATTTATATAATATTCTTGGTATAGAAAAAGGCGCTAGTGATGCTGAAATAAAAAAAGCATATAGGCGCCTTGCCATGAAATATCATCCCGATAAAAATCCTGGTAATAAAGAGGCTGAGAAAAAATTTAAAGAAGTAAGTCAGGCATATGAAATTTTAAAAGATCCAAGTAAAAGAAGCCAATATGATAATTTTGGTACAACTTCAGCTTCTGGAGGAGGTGATCCGTTTGGTGGTTTTGGTGGTATGGATTTTAATGATATTTTTAGTGATTTTTTTGGTGGTGGATCTGCTAGATCTAGTAGGAGGGCAAGAGAACAGGAAAATAAAGGGTCTGATATTAGATATAATATTGAAATATCATTAGAAGATGCTTTTCATGGTAAGACTCAGGAAATTTCCTTTGAAATAAAGCAACCATGCGATAGATGTGATGCTACGGGATCAGCAAAAAAAGCTGGCTCTGTTACATGTTCTGTTTGTAATGGAAGTGGCAGAGTGAGAGCTCAGCAAGGTTTTTTTGTAGTTGAACAAACATGTAGTAACTGCTCTGGAACTGGTGAGGTAATAAAAGATCCTTGTTCTAAATGCTATGGCACAGGTAGATTTGAGAAAAATAAAAAATTAAAAGTAAAAATACCAGAAGGTATTGAAGATGGTACAAGAATAAGGCTTGAAAAAGAAGGAGAAGCAGGTTTTAGAGGTGGTGCCGCTGGAGATCTATATATTTTTGTTAATATTAAAGAACATAAATTTTTTGAACGTGAAGGAAGCTCTATAAAATGTGAGTTACCAATAAAATTCACGACAGCAGCTCTTGGAGGAAAATTACAAATTCCAACTATAAGTAATGAAAAGTTAGAGCTAAAAATTCCTGCAGGTACTCAAACATCAGCTAAGTTTAGGCTTAAAAATCAAGGTATGCCAATAATTAATTCTAGCTTAAAAGGTGATATGTTTATTTCGGTGCAAGTTGAAGTGCCAGCAAAATTAAATGCAAAACAAAAACAGCTGATAGAGCAGCTGGATGAGAATCTGGATTTGTCGCCACAGGCTGAGGGTATTTTTAACAAATTTAAGGATTTCTTTAAATAAAACTTAATCTTTTTATAGCTTTTTCTCATAATTTACGCGCAAATAGCTTAACTATTTGCTTATAAATTCTAATAAAAATCCCTTAAAAATCTTTAAGTTTTTGACTGTTTTG
>CBFHSE010000055.1:0-2688 GCA_965658435.1 Rickettsiales bacterium
GGTGTTCTTTCATCTTTATCTTTAGCATTAACATCAGCTTCTGCTTCTATTAATGCTTTTACAGTTTCAGTACGACTGTTAGAAGCTGCCAAGTGTAAGGGTGATTGTTCATATGTCCCTTTACAATTAACATCAGCTTCTGCTGCTATTAATGCTTTTACAGTTTCAGTACGACTGTTAGAAGCTGCAAAGTGTAAGGCTGTTTGGTTATCGTTATCTACAGCATTAACATCAGCTTCTGCTGCTATTAATGCAGCGGCAATTTCAGTATGACCTTTACCACTTGCAAAGTGTAAGGCTGTTAGTTTACAGATCCCTTTACAATTAACATCAGCTTTTGCTGCTATTAATCTTTCTACTTCTTCATTTTTACCATCTTTAGCTGCTTGAAATAATTGTTCATTTAATTCAGCTTGTTCCTCTTGAGTCATTCTATATCTCTATATTCATCACATATTAATATTAGTATATCACAAAAATACTCTTAAGAAAAGGGAGGTTATTTATTTAATAGTTTTTTACCATAATCTCTTAATTCTCCAGTAGGTGAAACATATCTATATAAAGTTTGTTTGGTTATTCCTCCAAGCTCTTCACATAGATCAGAAATTTTACTATCTCTATTTTGCATGGCTAATTGTGCTAGCCTAGCTTTAGATTTTGTTAGTTGGAACTTTCTTCCACCAACCCTGTTTCTTGCACGAGCTGCCTTTAGGCCTGCGATTGTTCTTTCTCTAATAAGCTCTCTTTCAAATTCAGCAAGTGCTGCAAATATACCAAATATTAATTTTCCGTTAGCGGTTGTTGTATCAATATTTGCACCTTGTCCTGTTAGGACTTTAAAGCCAATATTTCTGTTAGTAAGATCTTGGATGATATTAATTAAATGTTTTAAGCTTCTACCTAATCTATCTAATTTCCAAACTACTAAAATATCTCCTTCTCTGAGAGCTTTAAGGCAATTTTCAAGACCTGGTCTTTCTTCTTTATTTCCAGAAATTTTATCATGATAGATATTTTTTTCTAAAACACCTGCATCTATTAATTCATCTGTTTGAAGATCTAATAATTGAGATCCATCTGATTTAGAAATTCTTGAATAACCAATAAGCATTATTTAATAATTTTATATAGTATAATAAACGTTCGTTTGTGTTACTTTGCAAAAAATAACCCAAAACAAATTAATATTAGATAATTATTAGATGAGGGCAGGGTGATTAACAATTATTTTATTATTAATGGTTGGATGTTATCAGCTGCGACCTAGTGGAGGAGGTGTACCACTTCTTCCTGCAGCAACTTGTGCAGCATGTGAACCCCCAGCTGAACTTCTTGTTTTTTGTTGTAATTCATTAAGCCGTTCTTCAACTGCCTCTCGATGTTCTCCTTCTGGTATATCACTTAGTTTGA
The DNA here is from genome assembly GCA_965658435.1 of Rickettsiales bacterium. Classification (GTDB taxonomy): domain Bacteria; phylum Pseudomonadota; class Alphaproteobacteria; order Rickettsiales; family JABIRX01; genus JADHLN01. Next base: position 1,414 of record CBFHSE010000055.1, read on the forward strand.
GTGACGCTACCTGACTAAGAATTTCTTGCATATAACCTGGCTCACCATCAAGAATTTTTACTGGAGATTGCGCTCCTAACCTAGCATGAACCCCCATTAGAAAAGCTTTTGCTTTTTCAGTGCCATTGTTTATTTCTTTAGCTATAGCATCAATAAATTGATTATAGAATTCATCACCTCGAGTTTGAGCTATATTAAGGGGTGTTTGGTTATCGTTATCTACAGCATTAACATCAGCTTCTGCTGCTATTAATGCAGCGGCAATTACAGTATGACCAATTGCAGCTGCATAGTGTAAGGGTGTATGTCCATATGTATCTTTAGCATTAACATTAGCTTCTGCTGCTATTAATGCTTTTACAATTTTAATATGACCATCTCCAGCTGCTAAGTGTAAGGGTGTTTGTCCATCTTTATCTTTAGCATTAACATTAGCTTCTTTTGCTATTAATGCTTTTACAATTTTAATATGACCTTCTCCAGCTGCTAAGTGTAAGGGTGTTTGTCCATCTTTATCTTTAGCATTAACATTAGCTTCTTTTGCTATTAATGCAGCGGCAATTTCAGTATGACCATTTCTAAATGCTAAGTATAAGGGTGTTCGTCCAAATGTATTTTTAGCATTAACATTAGCTCCTGCTGCTATTAATGCTTTTACAGTTTCAGTTTGACCCAAAAAAGCTGCATCGTGTAAGGGTGTTTGTCCATTATTATATTTATCATTAACATCTATATTTTTTACATTTGTTAATGCTTCTACAATTTTAGTATGACCATTTCTAACTGCTAAGTATAAGGGTGTTTGTCCAAATGTATTTTTAGCATTAACATCTATATTTTTTACATTTGTTAATGCTTCTACAATTTTAGTATGACCATTTCTAACTGCCAAGTGCAAGGGTGTTCTGCTATATGAATCTACAGCATTAACATCAGCTCCTGCTGCTATTAATGCAGCGGCAATTTCAGTATAACCCCATAAAGATGCTATGTGTAAGGGTGTATATCCATGTTTATCTTTAGCATTAACATTAGCTCCTTCTGCTATTAATCTTTGTACTTCTTCACTATTACCATTTGCAGCTGCTGCTAATAATTCATTATTTAATTTAGCTTGTTCTTTTTGCATCATAATCTTCCTCATAATATGGTTTTAGTTAAGCATTATATCACAAAAATCCTCTTAAGAAAAGGTAGGTTATTTATTTAATAGTTTCTTACCATAATCTCTTAATTCTCCAGTAGGAGAAACATATCTATATAAAGTTTGTTTTG
>CBFHSE010000056.1:0-2441 GCA_965658435.1 Rickettsiales bacterium
TAAAATATGACATTACATGGCAAACAGATACCACGAAATAGTTTTAATTTTATCTCAAGAATTTGTGAGCAAAAAGAGCCTTTGAATGGGTCAGTAAATTATTAAAACCGCTAGCAAAAATTAAAGATGTTGTTGGCAAAGGAATCAGTTCTGTAAAGGGTATATTTTCTGATGATGAGGCAAATAATCAAAGCCAAATTGGTGATACGATTAAAGACCTAAAATCTAACAATACTGATTTTAGTAAAATAATTGAAACCAGTAATATTTCTAATATCGCTGGAAGTAACTCAAATTCTAATATCTCAATTTCTGCTCCAATTACCATTAATGCACATACCAATGCAGATGAAAAAACAATCGCTAATCAGGTTAGAATAGCAATTGATGAGGTGATGCATAAATTTGCAGTGAGAAAACAGGCATTAAATTTTGATTAGAGAATTATGGCACTCGATTTCTTTAAAAATATCAGCTCTAAATTAACAGTTAATAATTTGCTTAAAGTTGATATGATGCTACTTTTAGGCGCTTATCGCTTTGTAATCAAAAGCTCAGCATATCAAGCACTCAAAAGACAAAGTGAATATCGCTGGCAAGAAATTAACCGAATAAATGCCAACCCAACTTTGCAATTTACTGGTTTTGGCGTTGAAACAATTGATCTTGAGGGAGTTATTTATCCTCATTTTAAAGGAGGATTGAAGCAAATAACTTTAATGCGAGCTCAAGCAGGACTTGGAAAACCTCTTTTTTTGGTTTCTGGCAATGGCTTTGCCTTTGGTAGATGGTGCATTGTTAAAATCACTGAAAATCAAAGTAATTTCTTAAATGATGGAGCTCCAAGGAAAATTGAATTTTCAATTAGCCTGAAGCGATATGGCGAAGATCAAAAAAGAGGAGTTAAAGGCATTGTTCAAAATGTTGTAAGTGCGCTATGAGTATTATCTACACTACCAAGGACGGCGATGTGTTGGATCAAATTTGCCAAAATTATTATGGCAAAACTAGCAAAATTGTTGAACAGGTAATTGAAACTAATCCTCATATTGTAGAGCTTGAGCCGGTATTTGAAGCAGGAATCAAAATTACTCTACCTGATATTATCCAAGAAAAAGAATCTGAAACAGTAAAACTCTGGACGTGAAACCAATATTTAAAATTGAAGCTGATGATAAGGATATCACTGATCTTTTATCTACCAGACTGATTTCTTTAAATATTAGCGATGAGACCGGTTTAGTTTCTGATAAGGCGGAGATTCTTTTAGATAATAGGGATAATATTTTAGATATTCCGCCCAGAGGCACTACGCTAAAAATTTATCTAGGGTATGACAAAGAAAATCTATCCTTAATGGGCAGCTTCATCGTTGATAATATTAGTCTCTCATCTCCACCAAGCAAACTCAGAATTGTTGCTAAAGCCGGCTATGGTAATGATAAAAATTTAAGCAACAAAATCAGATCACCAAAAAGCAGATCGTGGCATGAATATAGTTTAGTTGGCATAGTTTCTAAAATTGCCAAGGAGCATAAATTTGAGAGCCTAATTGATGAATATTTTAACCAAATTTATATCAACCATATTGATCAGACTAATGAGAGTGATTTATCATTCTTGGTTAGCTTATCTCAGAATTATGATGCTTTAATTAAATTCATCACTGGCAAATTGGTTTTTGCTAGAAAAAGCCAAGCTCTATCAATTAGTGGCAAGGAATTACCAACAACTGAAATCTTTGAAAATCAAATTGAGAATTGGCGATTAGATATTCTTGATCGAGGAAAATTTGGCAAGGTAATTGCGCGGTATCACGATTTTGCAACTGGAGAAGAAAAACAAGTTTTTGTAGGAAGCGATGATCCAAGCTATGAAATCAGATTTACCTTCACTGATGAATCAAGAGCTAGTGAGGCAGCTAAATCCAAATTAGCGGAATTTGAAAGAGGAATAACGAAGCTAGAATTATCAATTGCTGGCAATCCAAACCTCTCTGCTGAAAAGCCAATAACTATTCCTGATATCAGATATCTAAAAGACAAAAACTGGATCATCAATTCAGTAAATCATGAGTTAAGTGATCAAGGCTACAAATCCACTATCAACGCAATAGAAAAATTTTAAATGCTTAAAAAAGACGAAAAAGCAAAACAGATCTCTTTGAGTGAAATTGAGCTTGAGGCTCTTTTAATAAAAGCTTCAAAACAAGGTGCTAAAGCCGTTCTTAAAGAAATTGGTTTAGATGATGATTTAGCCTATATGGATATCGCTAATCTGCGTGAATTACTCAAATCATTTCGCATGGCAAAAAAGCACGCTTTTAAGGTTTTTATTAGATGGATGGTCTTTGGTTTTATGACCTTAATTACCGCAGGATTTATAGCTCTGATTGGTGATAATATTAATTTTAAATAATCAAAAAAATGCCTCAATTTGGA
>CBFHSE010000057.1:0-2114 GCA_965658435.1 Rickettsiales bacterium
TATGTAATATTTATAAAAATTATTACTATTTTTCGAAATAGACGGCATATATAATTTAACAACAACTTGATCCTTATCAATATGAATGTTTTCATTTTGAGACTTATAATTACCTTCAAATTTAACATAGCTTAACTTTGATTTAACAGGTAGTATATTATATATTTTTTTATATATATTAAGTGATTCTGCTATAGTAATATCACCAGAAATAGCAAAATAAAAATTATCTCTTGTAAAACGGTTATCCCTAAAGCTCTGTATATCATCTAGAGTAATATTCTTCATTGATTCTTGATTACCATATGCAATATTTGCTAACCCCGTTCCTTCAAACAAGGTCTTACTTTGCTGCATATTAGATAAAAAAACTGCGTTACCCTTATTAATTTCATAATGCTGCAAAATATTCTCCTTAGCTTGATCAATAAGTTTGATATCTGTTATTTTAGGATTTATAAAGTAATCAATAAGAGATAATAATTGTTTTTTATATTTAGAAATAGATTTTATGGAAATATAAAAATTTTCAGAATCAGCATTAAAATCTATCTTAAAGCCATATTGCTCTATCATATTCTGCAAATTCTCTGGCTTTGATGTCACTGCAGAATTTCTAAATAAATATAAAAGTACAAATGATAATCCTTGTTGATCCTTTTTATCAAGAGCATATCCCGCATCTCGAAAAGCAATATCAATAGAAATTATCTCAGAAGAATCATCATGAGAGTAATAAAACTTTTTATTACTCTCATATTCAATGATATCAAATTTTAACGTATCATTATTTTTTGATTTTTTATCTTCTGGAACTGGAATTTTTAACATTGCTATAGACATAATGATAAATAATAGCAGTAGAATACTAATTTGTAATAATAATTTCATTCTTTTTTGTAGAAATTTTTATATTACTATCTTCAATTATTTTATTACTAATAATAAGATTAGCAAGAGGGTTCTTAATATATTTTTGTATTGCCCTTTTTAATGGACGTGCTCCGAATTTAACATCATAACCTTTATCTATTAAAAACTCCTTAGCTTTTTTATCAATTGATAGCTTAACTTTTTTAGCATCAAGATTAGATTGTAATCTAGCAATTTGAATATCAATAATTTTTTCCATATGCTGAATATGAAGATTTTCAAATAAAACTATCTCATCAATTCTATTAATAAACTCAGGTCTTAGATATAATTTAACCTCATCCATAATTTTATCAAAATATAAAGATACATCCTTTGATGGATCAATATTTAGTAATATCTCAGCTCCAATATTGGAAGTCATAATAACAATTGTATTAGTAAAATTAACAACACGACCATGCGCATCAGTTAATCTTCCATCATCTAATAATTGTAATAAAATATTTAAAATATCTGGATGAGCTTTTTCAATTTCATCAAATAAAATTATTTGATAAGGTTTTCTTCTTACTGATTCAGTAAGAGATCCTGCGTCATCATAACCTACATAACCTGGAGGAGATCCAATTAATCTCGATATTGAATGTTTTTCCATATATTCACTCATATCAACTCTTACCATTGCTGCTTCATCATTAAAAATATATTCAGCTAGTGCTTTAGTAAGCTCAGTTTTACCTACACCAGTTGGTCCTAAAAACAAAAAACTACCCAAAGGCTGTTTATGATCTTGCAAACCTGCTTTTGACCTTCTAACTGCATTTGCTATAGCCATAACAGCTTTCTTTTGACCAACAACTCTTTTGGTTAATTCATCTTCAATATTAAGTAATTTATCCTTTTCATTCTTAACCATTTTTTCAAGAGGAATTGATGTATGACGAGCAATTATTGCTAATATATCATCATCTGTTATAGCTTCTTTAACAAATGTTTTACCGCTTTGAGAATTTATTTCTTCTATTTTCTTTTTTAACTCAGGAATCCTTCCATAAGATAATTCTCCTGCAAGAGATAGATTTCCCTCTCTTTTTGCCATGTCCAGCCTATTATTTGCATCCTCTAATTCCTCTTTAAGATTTTTTGCTTTATCTAATTTCTGTTTTTCTGCACGCCACTTACTATCTAAATCAGCAAATTTTTTACTCAATAATGTTATTTCACCATTAATCTTCTTA